>CAZPEE010000064.1:0-1246 GCA_964585525.1 uncultured Cocleimonas sp. | reverse complement strand
GCAACCCCTTCGCTCTCCAGAGCCAGCATCTCTTCGCAGTCTTGGTGCCTGAGCGTTTCCGGGCGGATTTGCGTCTTCGGCGGTTGTAACAAACGATGCCACAACACTCTCCTGCGGGAGATATTACTGAAAATTGCGGACAACTATACCGTTCTAATCAAGCTGTTTCCAGTTTTATCTAATTTTTTGCCTTAGCATCTTCTTTTTCCAGCATCTTTACCAACCTGTCGGCTGGCATGTAGCCTGGAATTAAACGACCTGTTGAGGTGATTAAAGCAGGCGTACCTGTAACACCCAGCTCCTGACCCAACTGATATTGCGCCGTTATCGGATTATCACAGGTTTTTTCTTCAATGGGCTTACGTGCCTTGGCATCGGTCATCGCCTGTTTCTGGTCATCGTTACACCACATGCTGACCGCTTTTTTATACGAAGAGGAACCAATCCCCGCACGTGGGAACATCAGGTACTTCACCGTGACACCTTTCTCATTCAACTGTGGTACTTCACGGTGCAATTTAGCACAGTAAGGGCAATCAATATCGGTAAATACCGTCAGCACATGCTTTTCATCTTTGGCTTTAAAAATGACTGGCTTATTATCCTGTTTATTCAATAGCGTTTTACGGATACCGCTTTTGGCAAGGTTGGTGATGTTTTCGCGGGTATCCAGGTTGATCATATCACCGGCGATAAAGTATTTGCCATCCTGTGACACATACACAACTTCGCTACCATACATAACCTGGTAAACATTGGGTATTTTACTTTCTGTTATCTGATCCGGTTCACTGCGAAAAACGGCTTTTAAACGTGCTTTAAGCTTGGCAAGTATGTCACTTTTACCCGGCACCTGTGATGTTTTAGCTTCTGTTGTACTTGTTGCTGTATCGCTGGCTGTTGCAAGATCAATAGATTTTGCCTCTGGTGCAAATTCTGCAAAACTCAAACCTGATACCAACAAACCCGAAACAAAAAGAGCGCCCAAAGAGGTCGCCAAACGTGTTTTATTCATTATTTATTACCTAATGTTACTAAACTTAATTTATTTACTATACACATGAGAGCTTGATGCAGACTTAACCAATCCCTCTTTAACCTATCACCCTCTTGGATGATGTTTTTGATGCAAGCTTTGTAAGCGTGCTTTAGCCACATGCGTATAAATCTGTGTGGTTGATAAGTCACTATGCCCTAATAACAACTGTACGACACGCAAATCAGCCCCATGGTTCAATAAATGTGT
>CAZPEE010000063.1:7581-10320 GCA_964585525.1 uncultured Cocleimonas sp. | reverse complement strand
TCATTTAAGGATACCTACCTGAATTTTGATATGAATGCCGGTAAAAACCGCGATGATGCACAAACTTATTACAATGCCAGGTTAGGTCTTGATGCAAGGCGCATCTTTAGCAGCCCTAGCCGTGACCTTGAACTCCAGTTTAACGGCATCGGCAACACGGGTCGATCAGGTTCTGCAGGTGCGGAAAGAAACAGCAGCTACCAGCTTAGTACCAGCCTAACTGCCGATAATTATTTTAGACCCAATAGCAAAGGCGCTTTCTGGTTCGGCTCCCTGGGTATAAAAGCTGATGATGCGTTTGACGACCTGGATACCCGTTTAACCGCTGGCCTGGGTTACGGGCGTGTTACCAATGTGACGCCCATGGCAAAAGCTATTCGACTGATAGAAGAATTACGTGGTCGTGGAGCGCTTTCTGCTGCACCTACAAAAGATACCTATCGTAAAATTGCCAATATTATTTCTCGCAAGAGCGAATACCAAAGCAAATATGGTGGAAAGGCTAAATTTTATCAACAGCACTGGATCGGTGATATTGAACAGGCGCTCGGTAAAACCTTATCTGCTACCGGTGTTTTAGCTGCCCGTGATGTGTTAATTGACGAAAATATCTCAACCCGCCGTTATGGTTGGAAAGTTCGTGCAGGCCTATCTTATGTGGGCACTGATTTTTCAGGGCTGACAAATAACCCCGGTGTACTTTTAAATGGAGAATACCATCGTCCATTGAGCAACAGGACCCAATTCTCTGAAGAAGCTGAAATCACCACAACATTCGATGATACCAATGCTTACACCTTTGACAACACCATGAGCTTGACCCATGAAGTCGATGACCGTATTGACTGGATCAACCGCTGGAACCTGAACTACAATCATTCAGCCGTTGATGAAGATGATGTAACCACCAATACACTGAGCTCAACGTTTGCTTATGAAATTGGTAACTCGCTTGATTTGACACTTACCGGACTTGTTAAAAATAGTGAAGGTAATGATACGGTTTCAGCAGGTGAGGTAGCAGACGGAACAGATAGGCAGCTTAATTTAGGTCTGCGTTATCGTTTACGTTAATATTTTTCTCAAGAGGGCAGCTTGATGCTGCCCTTGTTTTATTTTGGGCACTTCGGCTGGCTTCTGATCCACCATATACGGCGATATTGATATTTAAAAAGCAATTATTTAGACTTTCTTCTCTGGAAGATGTCGCAAAAATCCCCATTGTAGGTTGGTGCTGAGCTTGCGAAGCCCAACAAACAGTGTCATATTGGGCTATAACAATCGTGTTTCAACGAAATTTTTATGTGTGGCATTAAGCATTTGTACAGTTCCCGTAAATTTTTGTTTCTTACAGTTGATAAGCCACCAAAAGCGCCAGGCCTTCTTTAATTTCATCCATTGTTCCAATTGTTGGCGCTTGGTATAAAGCCGCTGATTCTCGCAGGTTTTCTAGCCAGGTGGATAACCAGCGAACATCTTTCTCACTATAAAAAGCACCCATTAATTCGCAGTTTAAGAATAGGCTACGAATATCAAGGTTGGCCGAGCCTGCCATCGCAAAACCAGAATCAATCACCAGTGCTTTTGCATGCACCATGGTGGGTAAGTACCAAATACTGACACCAGCGTAATCCAGTTCCCTTAACGAACGACTACGTGCGATATCGGCTAATGTATGATTCGATTTTGCGGGAATTATAAGGTCTACTTCAACACCTCTCAGGGCTGCCAGTTTAAGCGCTTTTTGAATATTATCATCAGGAACATAATAGGGGGTGGAAATCATTATGTGTTTTTTGGCGTTATAAAAAGCGGTGAGCATAACCGAATAAATCGGGTCATCTTGCACATCAGGGCCAGATGGGATTATCTGTATTTCACTTTTATCTTTTTCTTTTATCGTATCCGCTTTAAAAATTTGGGTGCTTTTCTGTTTCGTTAAAAGAGCATTTTCCTTATGGTTTGCAAATGCCCAATCTGCTTCAAAAACCTCAAGATAGTTCATTGCGATATCTCCAGACTGGGTAAAACTTAAATCAACCCAGCAACCGTCGGGACAGTCCGGGCCTAAATAATCCAGGCTAAGGTTGCGCCCTCCAGCCCATACGTGGTACTGGTCTGCAATGATGATTTTTCTGTGGTTACGCAGATTGGTTCTGCCTTTAAAAGGTTTGTGAAGTACCGGGATAAACCAGGCGACTTGAGCACCATGGTCTTTGAGTGGTTTTAAGTGTTTTTTAGGTAAAGAGAAAGAACCCACACCGTCAAGTAACAAACGAACCCTAACGCCTTTCGATGCTTTTTCAGACAGTATCGAAAGCACTTCCCGTCCAAGATGGTCGTTGGCAAGAATAAACATGGCAATATCAATCTGGTATTGCGCATTTTTTAATAGCTGTTTTAATTCTTCCCAGGCTACCTTGCCGTCCTGGTGAAAGGTAGACTGGTTATCTGTACTGGATGCAGGAAGCCCCAAAGACACCAAGAGCGAGTGAATGGGGTGGTTTGTTTTATGTAACCCTTGTGTTTCATGCAGTTTGATTTTCGATTTACTGTTCAGGCGAATAGTGAGTTTACGCTCACCAAAGGTTAAATAGAGCGGTATTCCTAACAAAGGAACAAAAATAATAACCAGCAACCAGCCAATGGTGACAGAGGGCATCCTGGGGCTTCGCAAAATCTTGGAAGACAGGTAGATTGCCAATAAGACACTAATAATAGAGCCTAAATGAAATACGC
>CAZPEE010000063.1:4430-7481 GCA_964585525.1 uncultured Cocleimonas sp. | reverse complement strand
AATAATACTTCAAAAATAAAGGCAATAAAGAACAGTGCAAAAATTGCCAGGTAAATATTAGGTATTGTGCGTGAAGTATAGTCAATCGAAAATCCTGCTGCACCAAAGGTTCCGATGATCGCCAATAACAACAAGATCATTTTAGCCCCGGTTTCCTTATATTTAAACAGGTGGCCAATATGTGTAAACCCCTGGATTAATAGTACAGCGATAGCGGCAATGGTCGCTATCTCGCCCAGTTTAAAGAATATTACCATGGGTAAAACCAGCAAGACGGATATGATTAAGCCTTCTGTATTATGAAACACGTTATAAGTGTACTCCTCAGGCAGATCACCGTCTTTTGCCAGGGTGTAACTTATCTGTGTTACTGCATATAAGGTTGCATTGATTGCCGATGCGGTTGCAAGTAAAGCCGTAGCCGCCATGATTTTAAAACCCCATACACCAAAAGCAGGTTTAGCGGCTTCTGCAAGTGCATAGTCTTTATCTTTAATAATGGTATCCAATGGCATATTGCCGAATACTGCAATAGAAACACTAATATACAAAATCGCAACAATGGCAATGGCGAAGATCATCGAACGCATCATGGTTCTTTTGGGGTTATCCATGTCCTCAATACTATTGGTAATAACACTAAAGCCCTGATATGCAAAAAAGGTTAAACCGAGGGCGTAAAAAACATTAATAATGTTCGGTGCATCTTTTACGGAAAGATTGGCAGGCTGGATAAAAAACAAGGCAGCACCTGTAAAAATAACCAGTGCAGCAAGTTTGATAATAACGATGATGTTTTCTGCTTTGGCAACGATGTTTGCGCCTACTAAATTAATCACCATGAAAAATACTAAAATCCCAACAGCAAACATATTGATATTAAAGGCGCTAACACCCGAGTTCATAAATGTTGCTGCATAAGTACCAAAGGATTTGGCAACGGCGGCAAGTGCGACAAGCTGGGCAAGGTAAAACAAGACACCTAAAGAACCCGAAAAAAAACCTTTGCCATAACTTTGCACGAGGTATTCAATAATCCCTCCCCGGCTGGGGAAAGCAATGGCAAGTTTCCCAAGGGAATAACCACAAAGCAAAGCGACAATGCCACCGATCAAAAATGATACCGTTACCAGGTTTCCGGCAATTGCACCGGCCTCGCCAATAACAATAAAAATGCCAGCGCCTACCATTGAACCTATCCCCAGAAATACAGCGCTCCATAAGCCAAAGGCTTTGTTATTTTTCATTTATAACTCCTTTAATGTAGAAATCAGGAAAATAAGGGGGAAGTTGGGTAGTGACACTTTTTGTTTACAAAATAAAGGGTATTAAGCCCATTAGACCGAAAAAAATCAGGTAAAAAGCGACGATGTAGTTTAATAATTTAGGCCAGATTAAAATTGAGACCCCGGCTGCTAATGCAAAAAGTGGCGGACTGAGCAACATAAAATTCATATCCATTTTGTATCTCCTTGTTGTTTTAAGTTGTTTATATTTTGTACCTGTTCCCAATGCAATTTAACCTGTAGCTTTTTCACTCCATGAGTGAGACTTAATAAAGCGATATTTTAAATAATTCATTATCTTAGTGCTTGTAAAAGCGTTCAACTGAGGAATCCGGGTTTAAGATTTATCCTGTGACTCATTTAGTTGTTTGCGTAACATATGCAGACAACTTTTATAGTTTTCTGCATCGCCGTAATCGACAAAATTTTCTACATAAGGGTGCCTGTTCCGTGCATGGCGTGCATGTTTGATGGGACACCAATATTGCTCCGTTCGGGCAAATATTTCCCGGATGTATTCGATCAGGCCGTTGCCATAGCCACAATACATGCAGTTAAATTTCTCTATTGCGTTTAAGTAATCAAGGTTCTGGCGATCAATCACAATATAATCTGCCCGTTTAACAATCGGAATCCCATAGACCCGGAAGCAGATTTGTTGATAAACAAAAACAGCCGCATCAAGCAATACCAGGGGAATAATGACGCCATAAATAATCGGGGATGTCAGTATATAAAGCGGGTTGGAATTTTTTATATAAGTCCAGACATCAATACGGTGTTTTTTGTGTAACTCACTTATTTCCTTTTCAAAAACAACGCGTCCCTTTTTAAAGCGGTACTTGAATTGCGTCCTTTTTTCAGAAAGCAGTTGATCAAACTGCTGTTCTAGCTGATCTTGCAGGTCTTTGATTTTGCCCAGTGTTTCTTTGTAAGTGTTTTGTGACATAAATAGCTCCGGCGACTGCAGTGGTTGGGTGCGTTTTAATGGATGAGTTCAACTAAATAATACGCCTTTAATTCTCGATAAACCTTAGGATAATGCTTCATAAGAACCTGTGGCGCTGTGAAATAATATTCACTCATTACCGCAAAAAATTCAGCTGGATTGGTTGCCGCATAGGCATTTATTTCAAGGTGGTGATGCTCCAGTCGTTTAATTAAATGGGCATAGGCGTTACTGAGCGATTCAGTCCATTCAGTAATTTCCATACTAGGGTGTAGTGGCGGCATACCATTGGCACGACCGTTCAACATATCCAGTTTGTGTGCAAATTCATGGATAACGACATTATGCCCTTCGCGCAATGTAAAGCTATCACGCTCTACATCCTCCCAGGATAGTATCACCGGGCCTTGCCCCCATGCTTCACCACTCAGCACATTTTTTTCCATGCTGACCAGCCCATAATCATCCTGGACTTCTTTTTCGACTTTAAAGGCACCCGGATAGACCACGATTTCTGACCAGCCTTCGAAGGAATCAATACCAAGTTCCAGAATTTCCAGGCAGGCTTGCGCCGCGATGATGATTTTCATCTCTAAGGTAACGTCAAGATCGTGAGCGCCGAAAAATGATTTACGATAAATGAGTAGCGTACTCAGTACTCTAACCTTCGCAAGCTGAACTGCATCAAGAGAGTTTAACAGTGGTAGTTTTTTTGTTGTGCTAAACCAAACATGGTCAGGCAAACCATGTTTTTTTAAAATGTAATATGTTTGTAACCGTTTTAACCATTTCATATTGGCAGCTTTTATAAAGAAA
>CAZPEE010000063.1:0-4330 GCA_964585525.1 uncultured Cocleimonas sp. | reverse complement strand
TAAAGAAAACATGGAAAAATACTAAAAGGCCCTTTTAAAAAAGGGCCTAGATCCTAGTACTCCATCAAACCAATATTGATGGAGTACTAGATAAAATATAGCAAATATTTTAAACCGATTTGTCTTTGGTTAGCTTCCGCTGCATCCAATAGACCGTAATTAATGCCCAGCCATCAAAAAACAGACTGATCGAAATATACAAACCAACCAGCAACAGGGATGAGGCAGGCCAGCCTATTAAAAATAGTAACGCTAATAGTAATGACACTATGCCATTAAACACCATCCAGCCCCAGCCTTTTTTATGTTTGATACTATAAGCCATCATAAAGCTACCGTAGGAATCAAGCAGCAAATAAACAACCATAAGTAGTCCAATAGTTGCAATACCCGTCATTGGGTAAAAGAGCATTAACGCACCTGTGATTAATAATAAAACGGGCTTAAGCCACTCTGTCCATTCTTTGCTGTGTGACTTGAATGAATGAATCAGCCAAAACACGCCGCCAATCAGCAACAGGCTGGCGATTAAAATGGTTGCTTCCAGCGACATAAATTCTGGCAAAATGATGCCAACAGTTCCAAGCAAGATCAGTAAAATTCCTGCAATTAACGAATATTTACCAAAATCAGGTATCTTTAAATCTTTCATAATATCCACATTTGTATCCATTTGTAATCTCCCTTTAACATTGTTAATTCAATTGAGAGTGGAATGATATAGATAAATTCAGTGCTAGCCTGTCATCTAGATGACTAAATAAAGTTATTTATAAAAATTATTGGTAAGTAGACTGTCGGGTGCGCTATTGGCAATATAGTAAGCTATGTGTTGTCATCCGTGGATTCGGATTTATTATTAAAATGAATAGAAGGTGTCGCTGCCGTATTTTTGTCTAATTGTTCATAGGCGAACTCAATATCTTGATAGTTGCCACTTACAATAAGCAACAAAGAACCGCCTTTTAAAAGGCATAAATAGCAGTGAGTAGTATCCTCCGGGACACCAATCCGCTTAAAAAACTGGTGTATGTCGCCAACAGAAGAGCCCTGTTTGAAGTCTTTATCAAGGAGTAAAATATTTTTTTTGTCTATTCGTGTTTCTACTAATTGCTGGAGGGCTTTGTTTGCTTCGGACTGATTAGAAAAAATTGCAATGCAGCTACTCTGTTTATCCATTATTCCATCCTTTAACAATTATTTTATTAAATTGCATGGAATGAGTCTAAAAAATAATATTCTTAAATGCTGTCACCTGGGTGACAACATGATCCAGATAAGGATTGTTCTCTTAGGGAAATAGTGATTACAATTTTATTTGTTCTGCCTGGTTTTTAAGTTTTTCCAGGTCGTGTACCAGTAAATGATGATTCTTAAAGTGTAAAATGCCATCTTTTTTCATCGCTTGTAAATGCCGGTTTACCACCTGTCTGGCTGAACTTATCATGTGAGCTAATGCCTCATTTGAAAAGTTATGAAGCAATGTAACATCTATGTCTGAAGACTCGGCAAGTTTATTGGAATCCTTCTCCTGGGAGGCATAACGCATGACTAACCGGGCAAGACGCGTGGGTGTATCATATAAGCCGAGATCAATAGTAAGTGCTTCTTTTGAGCGGATTCTACGGCTCAGGTAAGGCATAAAATTTTTGTTAAACTCCGGGTGTTTTGTTATCCATTCCCGAACAGCAGCAATCGGGGCTGAAAATAATTTAATATCATCCAGGGCGATGGGTGTAACCTGATGTACTTTCCCATCCATTAAACTTAATACATCGTATACATCGCCCTGGGAAAGAATGATTAATGTGAGTTGCTTTCCTGTTACCGGATTAACTTTGGTAATTTCCAGGCGTCCTTCCAGGAGAATATAAAAACGCTCAGTAGCCAGTTGGCAGTCATGGTGAGAGCCTTTATGCCACGTTTCAAAACGAAAATGGGATAACATATCGTCCAGAACATCATTGGGCAAATCTTTAAACAATTCGGACGATGATAAGCGGAATCGGTAAGTGTTATATAAAGGTAAACTCTTTTTCAATTTTTATTTCCCTCGTCGAATGGTAAATATTATTGGTATAGATGGATTGTAGCTTATAAATTTATCAGTGGCATATATTTTATAAACCCGTCCGGGGTGTAGCGAGGGAAACCATTCAGGTACAAACAGTGAGTTGCAAAAACGTTATTTTTCTTTTCAAGTATGCGATATTTCTGAATTCTCTCACAGATAACAAACCGCATTCATAAAATATTCGGGTTAGAGAGCAATGCCAGAAAAATCGTGGAAATAAATGCTTAGAAATAAAAAAGGCCTGTAACGGTTCTTTGTAAAAACCAGCTACAAGCCTTGATATATATGGTGCCGCAACCAAGAGTCGAACTCGGGACCTACTGATTACAAGTCAGTTGCTCTACCAACTGAGCTATTGCGGCGAAGCGCGCATTCTATTAAAGCTGGGGGATTTTCGCAAGGGTTTTCTGATACTTTGGATACGTAGATGTGAATTATTTAAAAATCAAAAGAATAGTTCCCATGCTGTTGTTGTTAATGGTAACAGGGCGGCTAACAAAAGGATGATTTTATTGTGTTTCGATATGCCGATAAATGAAATCGCTAAAAATAAAAGGAGGGTAAGATGAACCTCCCAAAGTTGTGCAGAGAAGGTCGTTAGGGTTACCACACTAGAGAGTAGAGAATATAGAGCAAATAACGGTACAGTAAAAAATGCTATCACGATATTTAAAAGAGATGTTCGCAAAAAAAAATCGCCATAGGATCGATAGTCGAATAGTCCTTCTGATACGGCAATCATAATTCCTATGAGACCATAGATAATAAAATAGAAAGCCAATAGCTTTAATGGCCTTTTAAGCATGCTACATAAACCCTTGAACCCATGCGACGAGCTGATTAAGTGCTTTTTGTTCCCGCTCGGTTAATTCTTCATGTGCCAGTTCTTCCAGCCTTTGCTGGAATTGTTCTGCGGTGAGTGGGCAATCGTATTCACCGTCAAATATTCGTGCGCGGCAAAAGGCTTGCCACTGTTGCTGTTCTTTTTCGTTTAAGGTTTCTGGCCAGTTTCTGGCGCGGTAGCGCGGGTAGAGTGTTTGCAGGCGGGTGGATTTAAATGGCGGTGTCCAGTTGCTGAGTTTTTCGGGTGATGAGGCAAGTACCTGGTTGCATAGTTTACGATCCTCGTTGCTGATAAAGCCGCCGTAAAGGTTGCTATCGGCATCGCATTCGCCGCGTTCAACTTTGCGGTTGTACATTGCTTCGAGGCGGCGGATCAGTGTGCTGTCGCCAAGCAGCTGTTGTTTGTGTTGTTCAATTTGTTCCCAGTTGATTTGCCACTTTTCTGCCAGTTCAGGTGTGAGTGTGTTCGGTGGGGAAAGCGCGGGTGATTTGTTGATGTGGACACCTTTGAGTGCAACATGCTTGTGGTTTTCGTCACGCTCTGCACGTGGTTTGTAAAGGTTTTCGACGATCTGGTCTACATCCATGTTTAAAAAATCGCCGGGATCATGGCGCAGGTCGTAACAGATGATTTCATTCTTATTGACCGGGTGTACCAGTAGCGGCACGATGGGCGAGATGCAGCCCAGTTCTGCCGGGAACATGCCGGATACGTGCAGCATGGTTTTACGTTTGCCAAGTTCAACATGGGTATTGAGCAGTGGTGCGACATTGCTTTTGATGCGCAGATTGAAAAAGTAGTCGTACAGTCGCGGTTGCCTGGCTTTGATCAGTCGTGCAATCTCGATAGTGGCGCGCACGTCAACCAGTGCATCGTGCGCACCGACCTGTTCGATGTTGTTGGCGGCGGTTAGGTGTTCCAGCCGGAAGCTGCTAAGACCTGAATCATCATCCCGTGTTGGCCAGTTGATACCGTCGGGGCGTAGCGCGTGGGTCATGCGTACCAGGTCAAGTATGTCCCAGCGGTTGTTGCCGTTTTGCCATTCGCGTGCGTAGGGGTCAATGAAGTTTCGGTAAAAGCCGAAGCGGGTAACCTCATCATCGAAGCGGATGCTGTTGTAGCCAGCGCCACAGGTTCCGGGTACGGAGAATATTTCCTGTATGCGGCCAAAAAATTCAGCTTCAATAAGACCTTCTTTATCGCATAGTTGCGGCGTGATTCCTGTGATGCGCACTGCGTCAGGGTGGGGTAAAAAATCGGTGGTTGGTTTGCAGTAAAACATCACCGGCTCGGCAATTTCTTCTAAATCAAGATTGGTGCGGATGCCGGCAAATTGTGATGCACGGTCGCGGCGTGGGTCTACGCCCCAGGTTTCATAATCGTGCCAGAATATGGTTGCTTCAGCCAAGTGG
>CAZPEE010000062.1:6679-10367 GCA_964585525.1 uncultured Cocleimonas sp. | reverse complement strand
AATAAATGTAGCGTTTGAAATTATAGGTCTGCCGATTATATGTCTGCTCAATACACTTTAAAAGTGGTTGCTGATTTTGCTGCTGCACATACACTGAAGGATTATCCTGGTGCCTGTAGCCGTATGCATGGGCATAACTGGAAAGTGGAGGCAGAAGTCGTCGCCAGTCAGCTGAATGAAATCGGCATGGCAATTGACTTTAAGGATATTAAACGGGAAGTGCGCGCCATTGCCAAACAGCTGGATCATTATTACCTGAATGACCTGGAACCGTTTCAGGAAATTAACCCAACCGCAGAAAACATCGCCCGTTATTTTTACCAGGAATTATCCCATCGTTTAAATAGCGCGACCATAAAAGTCTCCGCATTAACGCTCTGGGAAACAGAGCGTGCCTGCGTGACGTATAGCGAAGATTAGAAACCGTTTTTACTTATTGTTTCTGAAATAATCTCTGCTTAGCTTAAATACGACCGGACTTAAGACAATTAATGCGATCAGGTTGGGCACTGCCATCAGGCCGTTGAGTACATCAGCGAGTAACCACAGTAGCCTAACCCATTCATTGGTTCCGGCTGCCAGCGCGCCCAGTGGTATGGCGATAATCCACAGAACCCGGTAAGGCCAGATGACTTTTGTGCCAAAGATGTATTCGGCACAGCGTTCACCATAGTAGCTCCAGCCAAGTATCGTGGTAAATGCAAATACAATCAGTCCAATGGTGACGATGTAGCTACCAAAGCCTGGCAGGCCGGTATTATAGGCCAGGGTAGATAATGCGGATGAGGTTTCTTCGCCTGTCCAGACACCAGTGAGTACGATGACTAATGCCGTCATGGTACAAATCAAGATGGTATCAATGAAGGTTCCCAGCATGCCGATGGTGCCCTGTTTGATGGGGTTGTTTGTTTTGGCTGCTGCATGAGCAATTGGGGCACTGCCCAGCCCTGCTTCATTTGAAAAGACACCTCGTGCAACACCAAAGCGGATTGCCATCCATACCGAAGACCCGGCAAATCCGCCTGCAGCGGCAGTGCCGGTAAAGGCATCATTAAAGATGGTCATAAAGGCAGCGGGTACTTCTGCAAAATTTAAGCCAATCACGATAAGTGATCCGACGATATAAAAAATCGCCATTAATGGAACCAGTTTTTCAGCGACCTGGCCAATGCGCTTTACACCACCGAGAATAACGGCTCCGGCAAGTATCGCCATAACAGCACCGGATACCCAGTTAGGGATGCCAAAATTTGCTTCTGCCGCCAAAGCAACCGAGTTGGATTGGATGGTGTTGCCGATACCAAAAGCTGCCAGCATGCCAAATAAGGCAAACAAGAATGCCAGCCATGCCCAATTTTTGCCCATACCATTTTTAATGTAATACATGGGGCCGCCTACGTGGTTACCCTGGTCGTCCGTTTCCCGGTATTTTACTGCCAATACCGCTTCTGCATATTTGGTCGCCATGCCAAAAAGTGCTGTCACCCACATCCAGAAAATAGCGCCTGGCCCACCTAATGTAATGGCGGTTGCGACACCCGCAATATTGCCGGTGCCAACGGTTGCCGAGAGTGCCGTCATTAAGGCCTGGAATCCGGTAATATCACCTTCCAGGTTTTTTTCTTTACGGCTGGCAAGCAAGGTTGTAAAACCTGAAATGATTTTTCGCCAGGGAATGGCTTTTAACCCAATGGTCAGGTAAATGCCAGTTCCGAGTAAAAAGGTGAGCATGACAGGCCCCCAGGCGAAACTGCTGGCGCTAGCTAATAATGATGAAATGGTTTCCATGTTTTCTCCAGGCGGTGTTTGATTAATAAATGTTGTTAATCGGCGTTTGTTATCAAGTAAACCAGCGTCTTAATCAATGGTTTGCTGCATGATATATCAGCATATCAATAGGGAATAGTTTAGCGAATTGGTGGTGCATATTGAAGCCCGCCGTCAGACCATAGGGCATTAAAGCCCCTTTCAATTTTCAACGGTGAGCGGTTGCCGATATTTCCTTCAAACACATCAGCGTAGTTTCCTACCTCACTGATAATCGTGTAGGTCCAATTCTTATCTAGCCCAAGTTTTTTGCCCGTTGCATTCAAGAAGCGCCGTATCGCAGGCTCTGGATTGTTTTTTAATGTCTTGATGTTTTTCCGGCTAATGCCTAGTTCTTCAGCATCAAGCATAGTGTAAATAGTCCATTTGACAATATTAAACCAATTATTGTCATCGTCCCGTACCACAGGGCCGAGTGGTTCTTTTGAAATGACTTCCGGGAGAATAATGGCTGTTTCAGGATTTGCTAAGGTAAGTCTCATAGCGTAAAGCTGGGAACGGTCTGATGTCACCATGTCACAACGACCAGAGGCAAAACCTTTGATAATTTGGTCTGTTGTATCAAAGCTTATCGCTTTGTATTTCATGTTATTTTTTTTAAAAAAGTCGATGAGGTTGAGTTCGCTGGTAGTCCCTTGTTTAAGGCAAACAGTGAGGCCATTTAAACCCTTTGCACTGTTAATCCCCAGATTCTTTTTAAGCATGAACCCCTGGCCATCGTAATAGCTGATGCCGGCAAAATTTAAACCAAGGGTGGTATCCCTGGAAAATGTCCAGGTTGTATTTCTGGATAAGATATCAATTTCACCTGATTGGAGAGCCGTAAAACGCTCTCTCGCAGAGAGCGGGTAAAACTTGACTTTTTGAGCATCCCCCAGGGTTGCAGCGGCAACAGCACGACAGATATCAACGTCCAGTCCTTTCCAGTTACCTTTTTCATCAGCCTTGGAAAAACCAATTAGACCTGTTGAAACACCACAGCGTAAAAAACCTGATTTTTTTACATCCGAGAGTGTATCCGCAAAAGTTGCAGGATGTATGAAGCATATTGTAATGAGAAGGAATGATAAGACCTGTTTTTTCATACAAAATGACCTATGAGCGGTTTTTCTCATGTTAACATTTATTATTGAATCAAATCAGTAAATTATCGCATGAGTAACTATGAGTAAAGTTTTTGCATGAGAAAATAGTGATATTGAATTGCTTCTTTTGTGTTATTGCACTTATTTTCGTATACTCCGTACTCGTCTAAGCAATAATCCTTTGAATATTACTATTACACAAAGATTTATGAATACACTTAATAAAGATAATAGCCTTAAGGAACAGGTAGATAGGCTGGAAAGCTCTATTAACCAATTGTTAGAAATCTGTAGCACACTTTCAGTTGAGAATGCTGCATTCAAAAAAAGTAATCACCAGCTTCTCATTGATCGTTCTGAATTACATGAAAAAAATGATAAGGCCCGTGTTCAGGTGGAGGCAATGATTAATCGCCTGAAAACTTTAGATAACGCTTCTTAACTTAAAAGATTGACGAAACATTATGACCAATGAAACAGTAACAGCCGAAAAGTCAATTCCCGTTGCCGTAAGGATAATGGATAAGGAATATAAAATTTCTTGCCCCCAGGGTGAGCATGAGTCTTTGCTTGCTTCAGCGAGTTTGTTAAACGATAAAATGCGGGAAATAAAGAATAACGGAAAAATAATTGGCGCAGAGAAAATAGCGGTTATTGCTGCAATTAATATTGCACATGATTTGATACGCACAAAAGATCAGCTCGTCGACCCCAATATTGCTAACCGCCTGGATGATATGAAGTCGACCATTGATGCAACCTTAAAGGCGATGGGT
>CAZPEE010000062.1:0-6579 GCA_964585525.1 uncultured Cocleimonas sp. | reverse complement strand
TTTATTTATCTGACTTGTAATCTCCGTAATAAGAGTACCCATACCCACCATAGCCATAAGAACTTTTGGTTGTTTCGTAAGCATTAAATATAAAGCCTTTTGTTTCTATACCGGTATGAGATAGACGTGTTACGGCGTACTCTATTTCTTTCATGGAATGGTGTTCAAAGCGCACAACCATGAAGACTACCCCGGCATGTTTACCGATAATCGTTGGGTCAGTGACCGCATGGACAGGTGGCGTATCAATAATAACCAGGTCATATTTCTCTGAAACAGTGTTTAACAATTTTTCAAAGTTACTGTGCATCAACAACTCGGAAGGATTCGGTGGTGTTTTTCCCCGGGTAATGACATCCATCGTATGCTCACCAACCTTAATGGTATGCGTCGCTGCGTCAAGGTCTGTATTATCGCTAATTAAATCGGATAGACCGGGTGAAACTTTTAAATTAAGTAGGTTATGCAGGTAACCTTTGCGCATATCAGCATCAATCAGTAACACACGCTGTTCACCTGCAGCGAGTACCGCAGCGAAGTTGGATGAGATAAAGGATTTACCAATGCCTGGGGAAGGGCCGGTTATCATAACGATATTGTTTTTAGCTTCAAGTAAGGCGAAATGCAAACTGGTTCGTAAGCTCCGTAAGCTTTCGATAGAAGGGTCAGTTGGGTTTTCCGCAGCTAACAGTGATTTTTGCCGCCTGCTTTTTGTTTTTAAGCTGCCGGTGAGTTTAACGCCTTTGGACAGGGGGACGGTCGCATAGACAGGAATACCCATGGTTTCTTCGAGCTTTTCAGGGTTGCTGACGGTATGGTGAAGCGCCTTTTTAAGGAATACAAGTAAAATGCCTAGCATGGTTCCCAGTAATGCACCTAAGGCCAGTATCATGGCTTTTTTGGGTTTAACCGGCTTGTCATAAACGACTGCAGAATCAACAATATACACATTGCCAACACTACTGGCTTTGGCAATTTTAAATTCCTGGATATTGTTGAGCAAATCCAGATAGACGCTACTGGCTACTTTATAGTTGCTCTCAAGTTTTAATATCTTTTGTTGGGTTGCAGGGAGTTTTGAAATTTTGGACAACGTTCTTTTTTTGCGTTGTTTAAGCTTGTTTTCCTGTGTGGTGATGGCCTGGATTGTGGGATGATTCGCTGTAAATTTTTGTTTAAGCTCGTCTTTTTTAAGTGATAACTTTTGTAATTCTGTATCAATACCTGCAACCAGGTCTAAAACAGCCTGGGTTTCCATGGATAAGTCAGCCGTCTGGTTTTTAGTTCGATAACTCTTAAGCTGTGCCTCTGCCTTATCGGATTCTTCTTTTACCGGTTTTATTTGTTCCTTCAGGAACTTAAGTGCGTTACTGGCTTCTTCAGAGCTACGTGATTTGTTCTGTTCCAGATATGTTTTGGAAATGTGATCCAGTGTGTTTACGATGGTTTTTTTATTGGCACCTTCCAATACTAAACTGATAATGCCTGTCTTTTTGCCTTTCTCCGATGCCCTTAAAGAGTGTTGAAGATTTTCAATGGCCCTTAACGATGACCATTTCGTGATATTGTATTGAGTCCCAGGTTGTCCAGTAAGTTCGGATACAAACAGGCTAATTCCGTTCTTGGTTGAACTGCTTGCTTTACCTACCGTGCCTTTAACGAGTACTTTTTTATCCAGCTCAATATGAAAAGACTGGTTTCCATCATTAACCAGCGTGAGTGTTTTGTTTTTCCATTGACCCGGAACGGTAAGGCTCTCAATTTTTATGCGTTCATTTCCCCAGGCGTATTGGTCAATAAAATCATCAACTTTTTCCAGTTTTGTCCATTTATTCCAGAATTTAGGCGGTTTTATTGTCTCATCAGGGCTAATAAAGCGCTTATATAAATTACTAAAGGCGGGTAAACGTTTAGGATAGGCCGAAATGTCCAGCTTTAATGCTTTAACAGCTTGCCCCAGTATTTTCCTTGATTTGATAATTTCCAGTTCAGTGCCAACCGATGCGTCTTCACCACCTAACCCCGCGATTTCATCCAGCCCCGGAATGGCTGCTTTTTTCTTCTCAACCTGTAGCAGGGCATCTGCTTTGTAAATGGGTGTTTGGCCGTAAGCATAGATAAAAGCAAGCACAATAGCACTTAGCGTAAAAAAAAGGATTAACCACTTGCCATGCCAGACGGTATGGAAGAGCTGCAGTAAATCAATTTCATCGTCTTCTTCCTGTGTAACAGTGCTTTGTGTTTTATCGTTCATGAATAGGTGTTGCCCTGAAGTCTATATTTTGCCGGTTATTTCCAAAGTTTTTTTTGCCAGCCATCAAGCCCGGATTCTATCAGGCTTAACGCTGAAATAAATGCATCTTCTTCTTTTTTATACGGGTCTGGCACTTCCTGGTTATCAATCCATTTGCCAATAAGATGTACTTTGCCACGGGATTCTGGAAATTTTGACTGGATAGCATTAACGTGTTTTTGTTCCATGGTGAGTATTAAATCTGATTTAGAAACCAGTACAGAATTAATTTGCTGGGCACAATGCTGCGTTAAATCAATACCTTTTTCATCCATCAGTTTTACAGAGGTTGGATCAGCAGGCTTTCCAACCAGTGCCCCGAGTCCAGAAGAGAAAACGTTTAGCCCGGGGTTTTTCTGTTGGAGTAACACCTCAGCCATAGGGCTACGACAAATATTGCCAATACAGACCATCATTACATTTTTAAACATGTGGTTTATGCCTATTACTTACTGACTATTTAGTCAGGTTGTCAACAGAAGTTGCTGAATCCAAACTTGGTAATATCTGGTTTATAACACGGTTCCAGCGTGAGATGGGAGCTGCTGTTACATAAACAATATCACGCTTGCGAATCGGGAATTGCTCAGCTAGCAACATTGAATGTACGCCATTAAGTTGTAATTGATAGACGGTCGCCAGGCGGTCCCTGGGTTTTTCTTTTCGAACCACAAAAATACCTTGTGGATTTGCGGTATCTTCATTTATGCCGCCTGCATCACTTAGTACTTCAGCCAGGCTGACATTAAACCGGTTAAGGCGAATCGTTTTGGGTTGTTTAACTTCCCCCATTATGAACACTTTTTCAGTTCTGTCTCTTTCAGCAATATGCAAAGAATCACCGCCGCGTAGTACATAGTTTTGCCTCTCGTCACCTTTACGTAGCAAAGCATCAAGGTCGATCAGTATTTTTTGTTTGTTGTGCCTTGCAAGCAGTGCATAATCAGCTGCTTCTTTACTGGTGTCCCTGACCAAGTCCTTTAGGCCGCCAGCCTTTCCGATAGCATCCCTAACGGTTAATGGTGTGTCATTGATTTCATATACACCAGGTTTTATTACCTGTCCTGAAATGTAAGCACGCTGGCTTCTGTATGCCGCAATTGAAACACCTACTTGTGGGTTGGTAATATATTTTGCCAGTTTCTTTTGTAATATTGTACGTATTTGTTCTGTGGTTCGCCCAGATGCCTTTACTCTTCCTGCAAAAGGAAAGAAGAAAAAGCCCTGTCCATCGACTTTATGGCCTGCTGCAGTTGGCGATCTAAATTCACCCGCTGGTATGGTTAATTCAGGATGATCCCATACCGTAATGCTTAAAATATCCTGGGGTCCTACGCGATAGATATAACCGCCCGTTCCACGGGCTCTACCGGGCGTTTTAGGTATAGTGCGTTGGCGGGGAATAGCTTTGATGGTTTTATTATCCAGCCTGATTAATTTGAAATCTTTTCCTGGAACCGCAGGTTTTAAATTTTTATTGACATACTTTGAGGCAAAAACAGGCATGCCTGGCGTAGAAATACAACCCGATAAGAGTGTTAATAAAGCGATTGTAAAAAAAAACTTAAAGGTGCGTGAAGATGAGATGCAAAGCATGCTTATATCCGTATAACATTTAAAAGATAACAACTGAGACTTTTTCGTTAAGGAAATCCTGATTTCCTTAATTGTGCGCGATTCTATAGGTTTACATGTAAAAATACAAAATCTATCGACTATTTCGGTGCTGTATCTGTATTTAATAATACGCACTGATGGTCAACAAGAATAGGGTGGTTTGCCTGTTGTGGAAGAATATAATCAGAAGATCATGCTAATAATCCCGATAACTGGTGCTTATCAATAGTACTCCATCAAATCAATATTGATGAAGTACTAGGGTTATTTTTGGTGTAGGTGAATAATATTTTGCGGTGATTCGATAGGCGCTTTGCTTGTTTTTTCTATTTTGGCATTTTCCCATGGCTTGTAGTCTTCGACAATCTCAGTTAAATGCGCTTTTATTACTTCTGCTTCAGCAAGTATCAAGTTATTACGCAATGTATCAAGAAGTGTTTGTAACTCATCCCAGGGCTTATATTTTTCGTGGGCTTGCATGATTCTTGGGTGGGGGGTGCCGCTAACGTTATCGCCGATTAATAATTCTTCATAGAGTTTTTCTCCAGGGCGCAGGCCTGTGTATTCAATGGCTATTTCTCCATCAGGGTTATCTTTGGTTTTAATATTCAAACCAGAGAGTAAGACCATTTTTTCTGCAAGATCAGCAATTTTTACAGGGTCTCCCATATCAAGTACAAATACTTCCCCGCCTTTTGCCATGGCGCCAGCCTGAATCACCAGTTGAACGGCTTCTGGAATAACCATGAAATAACGGGTTATTTCTTTATGTGTAACCGTAATTGGCCCACCTTGTGCTATTTGTTCCCTGAATTTTGGAACAACTGATCCTGATGAGCCTAGAACATTACCAAACCGGACCATGGAAAAAATGGTGTCATTAGTTTTGTTATCTGATGTCAATGCCTGCAAGGTCATTTCAGCGATACGTTTTGTGCAACCCATAACATTGGTTGGGCGTACTGCTTTATCGGTGGAGATAAGAATAAAGGTTTCAACGTGGTAATGTGAGGCAAGTTCAGCAAGTAATTTTGTGCCAAAAACATTATTAGCGATACCGGAAGCGGGGTTTTCTTCAACCAGCGGAACATGTTTATATGCTGCCGCGTGGTATATTGTCTGGATATTCCATTGTTTGAATGTTTTATCCAGTAATTCCTTATTGGCGATAGAGCCCAGTATTTTAACCAGTTCTACCGGGTAATTATTTCTCTCGATGATGCCTTCAAGCTCTTGCTCGATGCTATACAGTGCAAATTCACCAAGTTCAAAAAGGATCAAACGTGTAGGTGCCAGCTTGATAATTTGCCGGCATAGTTCAGAACCGATGGAACCACCAGCACCGGTGACCATGACTGTTTTTCCACGAATATTTGCCGGTAGCAAATCAGGGTGGGGAGCGACAGGCTGGCGACCCAGAAGATCATCAATCTCAATATCCCGGATATCTGCGGCTTTTATTTTGCCACTGGCAATGTCTATCAGGGCGGGTAATGTGCGAACCTTGACAGGGTAGGCTGCAAGTATATTAATGATTTCCTGGCGGCGGCTGACATTCGCCGAAGGCATGGCCAGGATAACCTCATCAATACTGCCATTATTTAATAAGGATTTAGCCTGGTTGAAACTCATCACAGAAAAACCGAGAATAGACCAGTCTTTAAGGCTTACATCATCATCTATAAACCCTTTTATAGTAAAGTCAGGCTGTGTAGCAAGTACCGGCGCAAGCTGTACGCCACTACTACCCGCACCATAAATCAGTACATTTCTAGCATTAGTGCTGGACGTTTTAGCATATAAAAGTGATTGAGAGAACAGTCGAATCCCGGAAATGAGTGCAAACGAAATCAACCAGTAAAACAGGACGATGGGGAAAACATCGTCAACCAAACCGGTAAAGAAACTGATACCAGCCCACAAGAGTGCAGATAAGGCTGTAGCAAACATAACACGGATAAAAAAGCGTCGTCTTAAATAGCGTAGTATTGCTCGATACAGTCCACTTCGGATAAAAACTGGAAGGGCAATAACAGGCGCAAGCAACAGGGCTACCCAGCTAGTTCCATCAGGTATATATACATCCGTTAGGCGTATGGAAAAAGCCAGCCAAAGAGAAAAGGGCAAGAGGATAAAGTCTGCCGCGATTAATATCAGACGTTTTTCAGTTCTGCTACGATTAGTCAGATAGTTTTTCAGGCGGGTTTTAATCATAATCCGGAGCGAGTTGAGTAATGCAGTTATTTTAACTCAAAACAGTTATTTTAATTACAATTTTTTATCATGAATTTAATCTATTTTCGTGGTTTAATGGTCTAAGCCTTCAAGATACAATAACTGTACCCGATACCATAGGACAGTTTTAGCTCAAACCCAAGAACTATTTTCTGTTTATAATTGTTACAAAAGCTGTACCGGATAGAAACAGAAATAAAACACAAGACAGCGCAGGAAAAGTGGCAAGTATGACAAGAAAGGTTAAAGCCCCTGCTGGAGAAGTACAAAGACTGGCTGGATAAATCCGCTGTGTAAGTACCTCCCAAATCCGTGCTGGGGAAAGCCAATGGGCTTATTCCCTTTGATTACCTCTAGTTCCTGTCTGAAGAACTGCCTAAAGAACTGCCTAAAGAACCGGGGGATATTGATTACCTGCTACCATGGAATAGATT
>CAZPEE010000061.1:0-10385 GCA_964585525.1 uncultured Cocleimonas sp. | reverse complement strand
TATGATGGCGAAGGCAAGATGGAAATTACGGGCGATATCCGCATGGTTAATGATTTCCGTGGACACAAAGAATTTGACCTGCTATCACCAAAACGAAATTTAAAATTACAAATATTTTCCACTGACCCGCGCAGAAACGGAAACTACATCCGTAACATCCGTATTGTTCCCAAAGAATATGAGCACAAATACAAACGCACAGTTTTCAACCCTAATTATCTTGCACGTATTCGTCCCATGCATGCGCTACGTTTCATGCCCTGGACAAATCCCCGTGCCAATGAAGCCGTAGAATGGAATGAACGTGCCACCATTGGCTATGCACATTACACGGGTGACAAAGGCGTACCTGCCGAGCGTATGATTGACCTTGCCAACGCCATTAATGCAACACCGTTTGTCAGTATGCCGTATAAAGCCAGTGATGATTACATTAAACACTATGCGCGCATGGTTAAAAACCGCCTGCGACGTAACCATAATGTGTATGTCGAATACTCCAATGAAGTCTGGAACTCCATTTTCCCTGCATCAACCTATGCTGCACGTAAAGCCGATAAACTCTGGAGTTTCCCTTATCCAAAAGTGCCAGCAGGCAAACGCCGCGTACTGCTTGCAACCAACTGGTACGCAAAACGCAGCGTCGAAATGTGCCGCATCTGGAAAAAAGAATTTGGAGCGGAGCGTAACCGCGTCAAATGTATGCTGGGTACATTAACATCAGTCCCCTGGGTCGGACAGGAGATGGTTGACTGTCCACTCTGGAAAGAAGCAAGGGGCTGTGGCCGCTACATGGATGCCTATGGCATTGGTCCATATTTTGGCGATTATATTGCCAAAAAAGAAAACCGCGCAGAGGTATTAAACTGGACACGTGACGGTGACGGTGGAAAATCACGCCTGTTTCAGGAGATTTTACACGGCGGCGTACTTAAAAACAGCCCTCCGGGTGGCGCTATTGAGCAAGTAAAAACCCGTATGGCTGCGAATAAAAAAATTGCAGATAAATACCGCCTTGAAATGCTAGCTTACGAAGGCGGCCAGCATTTAATCCGCTATGACCCACCACACACCGTAAAAAATCCTCGTGTGCTTAACCTGTTTATGTCTGCCCAGGAGGATCCTCGTATGCGTATTGCCTACCAGCGATATCTGGATCTGTGGCAACGCAATGGTGGCGGTCTAATGATGCACTTTTATGGCATCGGGGAACCTGAACCTAAAAACTTCTTTGGCATGCTGGATTATCTTGAACAGCCCAGCACACCAAAATACCAGGCATTAATGGATTATTTAGGAAGCAAAAACACCTATGTTCCACCCAGGAAACGTTATATGCCACCTCCTCCCGCAACCGCTACACGCAAAGTAATACCACCCAGAAAACCTGTGGTGCAACCTGCACGAAGAACCCCGCCAGCAAGGACAGCGCAGCATGCGCCACGGCAACAGCCTGCAAGAGGCTTTGTTCCAATAGATCAAGAAGATAATAATACCGGCTGGGACGAATTCCTCAGTGACGGTGTACAACCTGCAGCACCAGCAGCTGCCAGAGTTCCTCCAGTCTATAGGCCGCCTGTTACCAGGCCTGCAGTCACTCATTCCACTGTTGCCAGAACATCAACAGGGCGGGCGATTAGTGGCCGTGGGGTAAATGGCTGGACACCCAGGGGCAATACCATGACATCGCCCCCGATAAAACTAAAAGCAGGTATTCATCATAACTTTACTGTTTTATGGCGATTTAACCATATACCTAACAATGCGAATAACTTCTTTAGAATTTACTCAATTGACCACAAGGGCGGGCGCAAACTGTTACTGGAACAAACTGCCCGGGACATGGCGGAAGTTAAAGACTTTGACCAGATTTTTGAAGACAACTTTAACCGTTACATAGGACCGCCCATTCGCATCATGTTTGAAACAAGCCCGGGGCTTGAAGCGATTATCAATGAAGTGAAATACTAACCTGGAAGTCTCGCTTGCGTATTCACTTCATTTTCTGCCACAGTGCTTTTTTATATTTTCCAACATCGCAAGGCCTGCCTTTTGATGTTGTTTAATAATTAGCCACTTAGTCCTAAAATAAACGCTTTTATCTGCCTTTTATTTTATTTTCATCTTTGTTTGTCTATACTGAACTAATAAAATAAAACAAAGGCTACCATGATCAAAGTTGCTCATATTTCCACAGGATTAGAAACCGGTGGCGCGGAAGTTCAATTACAACGTTTGCTTACCGCCTTCGATAAAAATAAATTTGAAATGATGGTTATCGGGCTAGACCGCGATACTTATCTGGCTGATCGTATACGTGAGCTGGGTATTCCCGTTCATACACTTGACCTTAAAAAAAAACCACGTGCTATCTTTACAGCGTTTAAATTACTTAAAGAATTTAACCCTGATGTGATTCAAGGAACCTTGTATGAAGGTGGTGTGGCCGGTACGGTTTTCAAGCGTTTTCTACCCAAAAAACCACCAGTAATCTGGACTATTCATGACGGCCTGGAAAACTATCGAAAAGAGCCTTTACGCAAACAAATACAACTGCGCTTATGGGGCTTAATGTCAGGTTCTCCCGAGTGCTTAATGTACGTTTCACATTTAAGTTGCGAGCAACACCTTGCATGGGGTTTTAATAATCAAAAAGCATTAGTCATTCCAAACGGTGTTGATACCAAACGCTTTCAACCTAACCCCGCCGCTGGTAAAGTAATTCGCAAGGAATTAAACATTCCTCAAGACGCATTTGTTATTGGCATTACGGCACGTTTTCACCCAGTCAAAAATCATGTTGGATTTATAAACTCAGCAGCCATCCTTGCAAAATCCCACCCTGATACACATTTCATCATGGTTGGTACTAATATTGATGATAATAACCAGGAATTAGTCGAGCTGATCAAATCTCACGGTTTACAAGACAATATCCATATGCTGGGAAATCGTGAAGACATCCCCGATATTGTGAACGCTTACGACCTAGCCACTTTAACCTCGTTCGGCGAAGCATTTCCGCTTACACTGGGCGAGGCGATGGCAGCTTCAGTACCATGTGTTGCAACCAATGTTGGTGATAATGACTTTATCATCAAGGATACCGGGCGAGTTGTACCTGCGGCAGATGATGCTGCCATGGCAAATGCCTGGAGAGAAATGCTGGAAATGGATAAACACAAATTTAAAAAACTTGGCGATGCAGCATTGCAACGTGTCTTGAGGAAACTTGCCTTCAAACAGCAGGTCAAGCAACATGAAGATTTGTATGAAACATTGCACCTGCATAAGCAGCAGACGGCCAATTCTGCAAAACATGCTTGAATTATTCCATGCCTGAAAATGCACACTACCGCTTAAGCATTGCTAACTCAGATCATTTACAGCGTGGCGTTCACCGTTCTCTGCTGTTTTATGACAAGCTGGAATTGGTTTTTTATAAAAATGATGAAGAAATCAAACGTGCCAGCCTGTCCCCAGACCCAGTCTCCTTCCATAATACTCTGCTAAAAACGCAGGCAAAAATAGCACTCATTTGCAATCGCCTCGGTATAGATGAAAGCGCTCTTGAATATGATAAAGCCCAATTAAAAACACCCGAGAAACTTGCTTACAAAGGGCTATTTTTAACCCAAATGCTGTATAAAATGTTTATTCCCATGCAGTGGGTTATTGTCTACAAAGATCTGAACAAGACAGATGATACCTGGCATAAAATCATTCCACCAAAAGAAGTTTTTCAGGCAGACCCTTTCATCTTCTATAAAAACGGCAAGCATTATGTGTTTTATGAAGAATTGAAATTCGCCGATTATCACGGCTATCTGGCGGTTGCTGAACTGGATACAAAACAGGGCAAACTCATCAATGCCAAAACTATCTTAAAACTTGATTATCACCTTTCTTACCCACAGGTTTTTGAAGAAAATGGCAGGTTTTATATGATTCCTGAAAGTGCGGAAAACCGCACGGTAGACTTGTTTGAATGCACATCCTTTCCCTATGAATGGAAAAAGAAGCAGACCTTACTGGATAATATCCAGGCAGTGGACAGCACCTTGCTAAAAACAGACAAAGGTACTTATTTATTTATCAGTGAAAAAGTGGATGGGGCAGATTTTGATGATGAGCTCAGCATCTATAAAACAAGCGACCTGTTTAAAAAACCCTTTACGAAACTCTACCAACAACCTGTCATTAATGATGTGAGTAACGCCAGAATGGCTGGTAAATTCATACTAAAAGATGGAGAAATTTATCGAATCTCACAAGACTGTGGCAAACGCTACGGCTATCGTGCCAATATCAATAGAGTTTTCCAAATAGAAAATGGCTACCGGGAAAAGAAACAGAAAACCATAGACCCAGGTAGTCGCGCACTAGGCTTTCATACCTATAATGTAGACCATCAAATCGCGGTTGCGGATATGTTAATTGCACGCTTTGATTTTTATTCGCTGAAACGCTTTATTGGTGGAAACTTGAAACGGGTACTTTTCTCAAAATAGGCTTTAATCCGAATCTTAACGGAATAAAAAAAGGAATAAAATTTACAAAGCCAACCACTTCGCAGCAATTCTTTCACCGGATAAATGCGCAATGGAAGCCAATGCATTGTCTTTAAACTTTTGTTGCAAGGCTTCATCAAAATAAAGCTTATCCATAGCTTCCTGCAAAGCATGCGCATTTTCATTCTCTACCAGCAAACCATTCTCTCCATGTTTGATAATCTCACGTGGCCCAGTTGGGCAATCAGTTGCAATGACCGGGCATTGCAACGCCAAAGCTTCTATCAATACCATTGGAAAAGCTTCTGTACGGCTTGATAGTGCGAGAAATTTTGCGCCAGCAAGATAAGGGAAAGGGTTTTTTTGTGTGCCTGCAAAATGTACCTTATCCTTGAGATTCAAACGTTCAACCTGTGCAACAAGGTCTGGCATTAGCTCACCATCACCTATAAAAATCAGGTCACATTCCTGTTGCATCTTACTCTTTGCATAAGCCTCAATGAGTAAATCAAACCGCTTGACTTCATGCATCCTGCCAAGGGCAACAATATAAGGTCTGGCATGTTGATGTGGCTTATCAACCATCGCCGTAATATCGTCAGCATCAACAGGGTTATAAATACGCGAAACATGCTTTAGCTTGTAATCTTCACGCAAAATAGAGACTACATCATCTGAAACGGCAATAATATTTTTAGCTCGTGGATAGATTAGCTTGAGCAGGGTTGATTCGAAAAAACTCAGTTCCCGCGGATTACAATGAACCGATAAGGCAGCATTTGGAAAAGCAAGGGCAGTAGGAAAATTAGCTGATTCCATAAAACCAAAAACGTGGTCAAACTTTTCTTTTTTAAATATTCTTTTTAATTTTGAAGTACGCTTTAAAATATTTACGGCTTTTGCAAAGATGTTTTTTTGTGTAGGTAAATTTAAATTAATTAATTTATCGGGGGCTTCATAATGAATGTCATCGTCCTGAAAGATAATCAGGGTAACGTCATTTTTTTTTGCCAAAGCCTGAGCCAGGTTAATGGCAACACGTTGCCCTCCTCCTAAATCAAGATCAGCTATAACGATGGCTATTTTTTTCATTATTATTATAAATTATCTATGGTTGATAAACCTGAATACGTGACTCACTATGCACATTGAAGTCACAGACCCTCGCAAGATATTAATTGAATAGATATTATTTAGCCAGACTTTCTGGATGAACGTAACCTTTGTGCAAAAAAAGTTAAAGCTGAATCCATGACTCCACTACGTCACAAGACGTAAGATATGGATTCAGGTTAAAAATAGAGCTTGAAATTTACTTTATTTAGCCACGTTTTTTCTTGCAACAAATCTGCTTCGAGTAAGGCCTGCTCACCAATATCTTTGGAGCACTTAATATGCAGACTATCTGTACTTCCTTCAACGTTAGGCAATAATTCCTGGTCGATACGGGCGCGATGTAACAAAACGGAAAGTCGTAATAAGATGCTTAGATAACGAACGGTTTGCTGATCTTCTTCTGGCAAATCTTTATAAGCATCTTCTTCGAGTTTTTTACGATGTGTTTTAACCAGAAGCGATAACCAGTACTGGCGACGACGCGTAAAGCCGGGAATATCAGCATATTTCAGGATATGTGCACCCTGGAGATGGTGTTTATCATGGGTGATGCTCATGCCTAATTCATGCAAACGTGCTGCCCAGGCAAGTGTACGCCGGTTGTTTTTGGGGATATTCCAGTCTTTTCTAACCTGCTCAAAACAATGCAGGGCTGTTTGCTCGACACATTTCGCATGCGCTATGTCGACCTGAAAACGTTGCATTAAATCCTGCACACTACGGTCGCGTACATCCTCATGTTTAATGCGCCCCAGCATGTCATAGAGCAACCCCTCCCGAACTGCGCCATCTGATAAAGTCATGCGTTCAATTTTTAAGGATTCAAACACAGAAATCAGTATCGCTAGCCCACCAGCATAGACAGGAGCACGATCTGATTTTAAGCCAGGCATGTTCTCTGTAGTGATATTTTCAATATTTCCAATCTCAATAAGCCTGTCACGGATCTGGTACATTGCATCCAGTGTAATTCCAAATTTTTCCAGCCCCAGTTCCTGGATAATATTACGGGTTGCCTTGATACTACCAGAAGAGCCAATCGCCCGTTTCCACTTACCTGACTGGTAGCGCTTTTGGATCGGCATAATTTCCAGGCGCAATGCCGTATCTGCTGTTTGCCATTTATCAGCACTTAAATCGCCATTATGGAAAAAACGCTGGGTGATACTAACCGAGCCCATATTGAGGCTTTCCAGCTCCAGTGGCTCAAACTTTTTACCAATAATAAATTCGGTACTACCGCCACCAATGTCAATAACCAGTTGCTTGCCCTTATCACTTGATAACGTATGCGATACGCCAAGATAAACCAGGCGCGCCTCTTCGTAGCCGGAAATAATCTCAATACGGTGGCCTAACGCTTTATAGGCTTTGTTTAGAAATGCGCGAGAATGCTTCATGGTACGCAGGGTGTTGGTTCCTACTGCGCGTACCGCAGAAGAATCCAGATGACGAATGCGATCCCCAAAACGCTGCAAACAACCTAAAGCGCGCTCTGCAACGGCTTCATCCAGGTTTAGATTCGCATCAAGGCCTCCGCGTAAACGCACCATTTCTTTTAACTGGTCAACAATTGAAATGTTACCCTGCTCATCAACCCTGGCAACCACCATATGAAAACTGTTTGATCCCAGGTCAACCGCTGCTATCATTTCCGGTGGGGTTTCGTTGTTATTCGACCGATCAGAATTATTTACTTGTTCATTCATGGGATGCAACCATACCGCGCAAAGCGTTTAGAGGCAATCCTGACCTGCCTTTCATTTTCAATGAGATATTCGGGTTAGCCAAGGTCTCTTTTTGGATTAGCTTCCGGGACAGGGTCATATCCTCCTTCATGCCACGGGTGACATTTACCAATGCGCTTGATACCAAGCCAGCCACCTTTAATCGCACCATATTTTTCAATAGCTTGATGTGTATAACAGGAGCAGGTAGGCTCAAAACGGCAACTTTGACCGAGTACCGGGCTTAGAAAGAGTTGATAGAGTCGAATGATTTTAAGCAGTAGCCATCTCATGGGTGTTGTTTATCCTTTGACAGGTTTACTTCCCATATAATTCTTTGGGGTCGATCAGCGGCTCTGAATCAATCTTTAAGCTATCACCATCAGCAAGCTGATAAAAACAGCTACGGCGACCTGTATGACAAGCTGGGCCAGTTTGATCCACCAACAAAAGCAAGGTGTCGTTATCACAATCAACCCGAAATTCCTTGAGCATTTGTACTTGCCCGGAGCTCTCACCTTTGCGCCAAAATGCCTGGCGTGAACGTGACCAGTAACAAACACGGCCTGTTTCGAGTGTTTCTTTGATGGATGCCTGATTCATCCATGCCATCATCAACACTTCGTGTGAGTCATGCTGCTGGGCAATTGCGGGGATCAAACCGTCTTCGTTGTATTTTAATTTATCTATCCACATGGTTGTTATATAAACTGACCCGGTTTTTTGCGTTCATATCCGGCTGCTTCACAGCGATCCAGATAATCATTCCAATACTGGTCGTAGTTATCACCCAACTCTCGCAACAACCCCCAATCATATAGTCCACTATCGTGGTTATCATCAAAGCCCAGTTTTACCGCATAGTGGCCTACCGGCTCGATTTCCTTGATATTGACGTTTTCTTTACCAAGTTGCAGAGTTTCCTGGCCCGGCCCATGACCACGAACCTCGGCCGATGGAGAATACACACGCAGGTATTCGCACGGCAGGTTATGGACGACGCCATCCGGCCAGGTCAGTTCCAGTGTGCGTGATTTTTTATGTAGTGCAATATTTGTCGGGGTCATAGCTTTTCTCTAATTATGTTGATTAGCCCGGATGTTTCATGAATTATTCGGGTTAGGCCATTGTAACTGATGTCACTAACGAAGAAATGTAAGCCTACAAAATGTAGCGGCTTAGATCCTCATCTTCAATCAAATCACCCAGCACATCATCAACCATTTTCGCATCGACTACCACATCATCGGTACAATCTGGTGCGCAAAATAGTGCTTCTTCCAGTAAACGCTCAACAATCGTATGCAAACGGCGTGCGCCGATATTTTCGGTTTGGGCGTTTACCTGAAAAGCTGTTTTTGCAATTTGCTGGATACCATCCTCGGTAAACTTCAGCTTAACATTTTCTGTTTGCAGGAGTCCTTGATATTGCTCGGTTAATGAAGCATCTGGTTCGACCAGAATTCGTTTGAAATCATCTGCGGTAAGTGCTGTTAGCTCAACTCGTATCGGTAAACGACCCTGCAACTCAGGGATTAAATCCGAAGGTTTTGCCAAATGGAATGCGCCGGAAGCGATAAATAAAATGTGGTCTGTTTTTACCGCACCATGCTTGGTGGTGACCGTGCTCCCTTCAATGAGTGGCAACAAGTCGCGCTGCACACCTTCGCGGGATACACCTGCTCCGCCCATGTCTCCTTTCTGAATAACCTTGTCGATTTCATCAAGAAAAACAATACCGTTTTGCTCGACATTTTCCAGGGCCTGGGTTTTTAAATCATCGGTGTTAACCATTTTATTGGCTTCTTCTTCAGCCAGTTCTTTAAGTGCATCTTTAATTTTGAGTTTGCGCTTTTTGGTTTTTCCCTGCCCAATGTTTTTAAATAAACCTTGTAGCTGGTCAGCCATATCTTCCATACCTGGCGGCGTCATAATCTCGACACCCACCGGGGTTGCTGACATTTCTATCTCTATTTCTTTATCATCCAGCGTACCTTCACGTAATTTCTTACGGAATTTTTGGCGGGTAGGATTTTCCTCTGAGACCGGGGGAGTTTCTGTCCACTCATTGTCTGTTTTAGGCTGCGGAATTAAAATATCAAGAACCCGGTCTTCGGCCGCATCTTCAGCACGATTTTTAACTTTCTTGACTTCCTGCTCGCGGGTGAGCTTGACAGCAACATCAACCAGGTCACGAATAATCGAATCGACTTCCTTGCCAACATAACCTACTTCGGTAAATTTTGTTGCTTCTACCTTGATAAAAGGCGCATTCGCCAGTTTTGCCAAACGGCGCGCAATCTCCGTTTTACCCACACCGGTTGGGCCGATCATAAGGATATTTTTTGGCGTGACTTCCTGACGCAATTCGGCATCTAGCTGTTGCCTGCGCCAACGGTTACGCAACGCTATTGCAACGGCACGCTTAGCATCATCTTGCCCAACAACGTGTTTGTCGAGTTCCTGGACGATTTCTCTTGGGGTCATTGACATAATATTAAAGCTCTTCGATTGTATGATTATGATTTGTATAAACACAAATATCGCCTGCAATTGCCAATCCTTTTTCAACAATTTCACGCGCAGGCAACTCGGTATTATCCAGCAAGGCTCGTGCGGCAGACTGGGCATAGGGACCACCTGAACCAATAGCAATCAGGTTATCTTCCGGGTCAATAACATCGCCGTTTCCACTGATAATCAACGAGGTTTCTTTATCTGCAACAGCCAGCAATGCCTCCAGTTGCCGCATTCCCCGGTCTGTTCTCCAGTCTTTGGCAAGCTCAATGGCGGCCCGTGTCAGGTTTCCATTGTGCTCATGCAATTTGGCTTCAAATTTCTCAAACAGTGTAAATGCATCAGCCGTACCACCAGCAAATCCGGCAATCACTTTATCATTATACAAACGACGGACTTTGCGGGCATTGCCCTTCATGACTGTGTCGCCCATGGAGACTTGCCCGTCTCCTCCAATAACGACTTTGCCATCTCGTCGGACAGATAGAATCGTTGTGCCTCGATATTGTTTCAT
>CAZPEE010000060.1:0-10493 GCA_964585525.1 uncultured Cocleimonas sp. | reverse complement strand
TTTGGCAATTCCGGTGCGGTTGGCGACCCGGAAAATATGGGTGTCCACAGCCATGGTGGGGTGGCCAAAAGCGGTATTCAAAACCACATTAGCCGTTTTGCGGCCGACACCGGGTAAGGCTTCCAGTGCTTTTCGGTCTTCTGGTACTTTAGAACCATGCAAATCAATCAGCATTTTGCAGGTTTTGATAATGTTTTTAGCCTTGGTGTTATAAAGGCCAATCGTTTTGATATATTCCTTCAAGCCTTCTTCGCCCAGCGCATAAATCGCCTCGGGTGTATTGGCAACCTTGAACAGTTTGTCGGTAGCCTTGTTGACACCTTTGTCGGTGGATTGCGCGGAGAGAATCACGGCTATCAACAGCTCGAAAGGCGTGCTGAAGTGTAACTCGGTGGTCGGGTGCGGGTTGGCTTCGCGCCAGCGGCGGAAGATTTCGGTGCGTTTTTGTTTATTCATCCGGTGATTCTAGCGCATTAAGTGTTGCCTTTGATCCTAAATATGGATAAAAAGTTTGACATAGCCAAAATAGCACCTTAGAATCCGCGACACTTTTGATCTACGGATCATAAAAACCTATTAACAGGAGACAAAAATGTTCTGCCAGTCCTACCAAGCACAGAAATTTATCGACTAATCTCCCATGTACTTTACTGGGAGCTTAGTCATTTAAGCGTTGCCCAGTGAGTGCATACAGTTTCCTGTATGAACATGAAACCCTGAGTGACGCAAGTCCTCAGGGTTTTTTTATGCCTGTGGATAATGAAAAATATTGAAGAGAATGACGTTATGCCAATTTTTAAAACATTAAACAAAGGCAAAGTCCCGGTAAAAATTTACACCAACGATGTGGATAGCGCGTCGATGACGCAGTTAAGCAATATCGCTCAACTGCCTTTTATCCATCATCACATTGCGGCGATGCCGGATGTGCATTTGGGCAAAGGCGCTACCGTAGGGTCGGTGATTCCGACTAAAGGCGCGATTATACCCGCCGCAGTGGGTGTCGATATTGGTTGTGGGATGAATGCCGTTCGCATTTCGCTAAAAGCACATGATTTGCCTGACTCACTGCTGCGTTCACGGCGCAGGATTGAGGAAAGCGTCCCGGTGGGTTTTGAGATGCACAAACGCGATGCGGTCAACGCATCCACATGGAATGCAATGGAAAAGCCCTTGAAGGTGATTACCGACAAACACCCCGGTTTGATCCGTATGGTGCGCCATTTCCACCGTACCTGGGGTCGCCAGCTTGGCACGCTCGGCGGTGGAAACCACTTTATCGAGCTTTGCATTGATGAAAATGAGGATCTCTGGATCATGTTGCATTCGGGTAGCCGCGGTATTGGCAATGCGATTGGCCGTTACTTTATCAACCTTGCAAAGAAGGATATGGGAAATCAGTTAGGTCGATTACCAGACAAAGACCTTGCCTATTTTACCGCTGGCGCAGAGCACTTTGATGATTATGTTGAAGCGGTCAGCTGGGCGCAGGATTACGCGATGGTGAACCGTCGCGAAATGATGCGCCTGGTGGTGAAAGCCTTGCAAGCCGAATTGCCGCCATTTGTGGCGACTAAAGAGGCAATTAACTGCCACCACAACTATGTGCAACGCGAAATGCACTATGGCGAAGAGGTCTTTATTACCCGCAAGGGCGCGATTCGTGCCGGTGTGGACGAGCTGGGAATTATTCCCGGCAGCATGGGAGCCAAGTCGTTTATCGTGCGTGGCAAAGGGACGAAAGCGTCATTTTGTTCCTGTTCCCATGGGGCAGGGCGCAAGATGAGCCGCACCATGGCAAAGCGCCAGTTTAACCGCTTCGATTTGGCAGCGATGACAAGCGGCATCGAGTGTCGTAAAGACAAGGGCGTTGTGGATGAAATCCCATCAGCCTACAAAGACATTGATGAGGTGATGCAGAATCAGCATGACCTGGTTGAAGTCGTGCATACCTTGAAACAAGTCCTATGCGTCAAGGGATAAAGAGCAGGGGTGATGAGCAATGAACATACGATTTTTAAAGGAGAAACATGATGTGTTTACAAATAAACCGGAGGCTCCCGGTGGTTGGCGAGTCAATTAAACGATCTCTGCATGTGAGAGAGCGAATGCGATGTTAACTAGAGATACCCTCTTGGGTAAAAAATATTATGGAACTACAAGATTTAAAGGAAATAATCGCCTGTCTTTCAGGTGATCGAACCAAGTTTTACTACTTTAAAGACCGCTATGCCTTGATGCTGTTGAAAGATTACATCAAACAACAGGTGGGTGATAAAACGTTGCCAGTCAGTGCGCTTAAACAATCGCATCTGGCAAGCCTGCTCAACAAGGCAGTTGTTAAAAAGGCGCTGGCACTGGCTGGTGATGGCATGGTCAGCGCCGCGCACTTTGATATGGTCTGGGATGATAAACCGCTGGCTTTTGTGTTGACACTGGCACAGTGGGGTGAGGGCAAGCGACATTGGCAATGGAACCAGATGAGCCGCCCTGGCTACCATTTGGTGTTGCAGATTAATATGGCAACCGATCACAGCCAGCATTTGCGGCATTTGATTCGCTTGAACAATATCAATTGCTTTAACTACTGGGGTCACCCAAGTTTACAGGAAGGTGATCGTGGCACACTGGCATGGGTGCGGCTAGACCTCGATTTTTCAACTGGTGAAGTCCTTATCGAGGAAATCCAGAATGACTGGATTCGCAGAGTCAGGAGTGCCGTCAGGTACAAGCAATCTCGTCATCGCTTTAGTCATATATTTGGTGATTTTAGCTACCAGGAAATAAAAACCTATGCCGACCAGGTATTAGCCCCCTATGCAAAAATCTGGGAGGAAGCGATGCTGTCTGCAACCATAGATTTTGTACGCCATGAGCTAGGCTTGCAAAAGATTTACTACCATAGCTTTGAACAGGGTGCTTTGCTAAAACACATCAAAGGCACCAAACCACCGCGTTCTCTGTACACCAAACTACCCAGGCAGTTTGGTTTTCAGAAAACACCCCAGGGCCCCGAATTTCTTATGCGGGAAAAACGGGTTTTAAAACTGCAAAAGAAAGTGAAAGAACCCTACTGGTTCACACTTAAAAACGTCGCATAGCGACAAGGAGTTAAACATGCCTACAAGGTTACATCGTAGACGCAACCCCGTAGCCCAGGCCGCAATACTGCGCAAGGGCGGGGTTCACGAAAAAAGCCGAAAAGCAAAACGGCAAAAACAGAAACGGGAACTGAGAAAAACCGTTTCAAAAGCAATGGCCGCATATCGCGGCCATTTTTTTGATAAAAAAACCTATCCATCGAGTTTGAGAGCTTCCTGTATAAACTACCCGCCGTAAGCGGATGGTCTATGCGTTATTTTAGATGCAAGTCTTCAGGCTCGCCTAATGTGCTGTTTTAACCCATGTCGAGCGAGCTTTCAGGCTCGCCTCCGTTAAAGAAGATATACATTATTTTAATACGCTACAAGGGAGATGTTGTATAAGCGTTTAACATCCTTGTTGCCGTTGCTGTTCAATCAAGTCGTGCAAGTTTTTACCTTTTTGCTGTGGATAATGTTCATCCAGGACGCAAAGGCTATCAATCCGGTCCAGCCTGAAAATGCGGAAGTCATTGCGCATTTCGCACCAGGCGCCGATGGTCCAGACGGAACCCCAGAAGAACAGTCCCAGGGGCCAGATGATGCGTTCCGAGGCTTTGCCGTCTGCGCGGCTGTATTGCAGGCTGACTTTACGTTTGTTGTCAGCGGCCTGGCGGATTTCTGCCAGTGTGGTGGAGATTTCGGGTGTAATCCGGGTCAAGGGTGAAAAGAGCAGTGTATTGTTCAGTTGGTCTTTTAGTGCTTCGGGCAGGGCGCTTTCGATTTTGCTCAGTGCGCTTTGTGCAGCGGTTGCCAGTGAGGTATCTGCCCAGCTTTCGACGATCCTTGCGCCCAGTGTGAGTGCGCTGATTTCGTCTTCTGTGAACATCAGCGGCGGCAGGTCGAAACCATGGCGTACCACGTAGCCTACACCTGCTTCACCTTCGATATTGACACCGGACAGGATTAAATCCTTGATGTCGCGGTAGATGGTTCGTTCAGATACTTCCAGCCGTTCTGCGAGCCACAGCGCGGTGGTTACACGCCGTGTACGTAAAAACTGGATAATTTGAAACAGTCGGTCAGCGCGGCGCATTAGATTCCCAGCATGGGTAGATGTTTGATACTGTGGTAACGTAATGACAATTCAATACAGTGTTTTAATTGTTCCAGCGGGAGGGTGTCATCCACGCCAAAAAGGATTGCACGGTTTCCTTCAAAAGTGAATATATCAGAATAATGTTCTTTAAAAGTTTCAATAAGTTGTGTTTTACAATTAAAGTATATTCCGTACTTGCCAGGCAATGATTTACGCCAGGCAAGCCGAATCGTACTGCCGTTAGTGGTTAAATAACTGGGCTCACCCCATTTCAGCGTTTCTTCGAGGTCGTTGATACCGGTGTCCCTGGCGGTTTCAACGACAAGTTGCCTTAACAAAAGCAGCTTGTCCCGCATGTTGTCCGGGTAGCTACCATAGGTTTGGGCTACGCGGATGTCCATAAACGCTGTAAATTTGGGGTTTGCCATGTTGATGATAAATTGGTTACTGTTGATCGAAGTAGGAAATGATACTAAGCGTAGCACCTTGTGGATCACTGATCACACAAAACCGGCCCACTTCTGGAATATCACGCGGCTCTAGCAGAACCTTGCCACCGAGTTCCACAGCCTGTTTGGCGCTGGCTTCAACATCATCAACCGTGACATAGCCACCCCACATGGGAGGCATGCCCGCAGCTTCCGGTGGCATTGGCATCATTCCTGCGCAGTCTGTGCCATCAATCTTTGCCAGGGTGTAGGGCATATCCATGTTCACGTCTTCCAGTTGCCAGTTAAAAAGCGTGCCGTAAAAAGACTTTGCACCTTCGATATCATTGGTCATTAACTCATTCCAGCTAAAAGCACCATGCTGTTTGATTGGTTTGCTCATAATTCTATCCTCGTTTGGTTTGTATCAGTTGACACGATTATTTCGTGTTGAACCACTATACGCCAGTGCTACTGACAGCATGGTGTCAGGAGTCTTTAGGTATAAGGATATTACCAATTACTAATAAATTGGGGAAAACCACAACAGGGTATGATGCTTTACCTAATAGCTAATCATTCTCATTTGATCCAAGATGCGCCCATAACAAATATATTGTTTACACAAACCTGAAGAGATTATTGATTCATTTCATTTGTTCATGTTTCTTCTAAATAAAAACTAGGAGGTTGATATGCGGGCAGTTGGTCGCATCAAGTTATTATCCATGGCAGCAACAGCTGCATCGGTTTTCACACTTGCAGGTATGATCGGATTTTCATCATCAGCGATCGCTGGCGATGGGAAAAAGGCAGATTCTGCACACGAAGAAGGCAAGAAACTGGCCTTTGCTAAAAAGAAGGGTAATTGCCTGGCGTGCCATTTGATTGCTGGCGGTGAACAGGCGGGCAATATTGGCCCTCCCCTGGTTGCCATGAAAGCTCGTTTTCCTGACAAGGCGGTACTTCGTGCCCAAATTTATGATGCCCGTGTTAAAAATCCCAATACCATTATGATCCCGTTTGGCCCACATGGCGTGCTTTCGGAAAAAGAGATTGATAAAGTCGTTGATTATATCTACAGCCTTTAATCTGTTTAGTCTAATCAATCATTAAGTCTAATCAATCATTAACACACAGAATTATTGAGGAATATTCAATGAAACGTAGAAGTTTTCTAAAAGGCTCAATCGCAGCAGGTGCTGCCGGAGCTGGAATGGCGGCAGGTCTAGTGACGCCTAACATGGCATTTGCCGATGGTGATGCTGCTAGCCCTTTCAAGGCAAAATCAGTCGATGAGGTATTAAAACTTCTTGGTGCAGCTGGCGCTGAAGCCTCTGACAAGATCAAGATCAAAGCCCCGGAGATCGCTGAAAATGGCGCTGTTGTGCCAGTAGGCATCACCTCTGATATCCCAGGTACAACTGAAATTATCAGCATTACAGCGAAGAACCCAACCCCGCTTGCGGCAATTTACAAGTTTGGCGAAGGTGCCATACCCGCGATCAAATCCCGCTTTAAAATGGGTAAAACCACCGATGTGATTGCACTCGTCAAAGCTGGCGACAAGTACTACACCGCAAAAACAGAAGTTAAAGTAACCAAGGGCGGCTGTGGCGGCTAAGCGATAGGAGAAAATACAATGGCTAAATCATCAATAAAATTACGTACTAAAGACAAAGGCGGCAAGATACAGGTTAAGGCGCTGATTACCCATCCCATGGAAACCGGGCTTCGCAAAGACAAAAAGACTGGCAAGAAAATTCCTGCACACCACATCACCGAAGTGGTGGTTGAAGCGAATGGTAAACCAGTATTAACCGCAGAGTGGAGTGGTTCGATCTCAAAGAACCCGTTCCTGTCATTCAGCTACAAGGGGTCTAAAGACGATACCGTGAAGTTGACCTGGAAAGACAACACCGGTAAAAGCGACTCGATTGAAAAGAAAATCGGCGAAAAATAACCGATCAGAGGTTGCAGGGGTGCTCCTAAATAGGTTGCAGCCCACAAAACATCTGACGCTAGGAGGAATTATATGAAAAAACTGATCACAATTGCTGTCTTGTCTATGAGCCTGTTGCCCGTCATCTCACAGGCTAAAGATGCCAAGATAGATCCCGCTGCTGACCGTGAAGCCTTTAGAGGGTTTTTTGCCAAGCATTTGGGTAAAGATATAAAACTGGATGACCTGAAAGACGGCGTCTATGCGCTGGACAAAGGTGCCAGGGAACAATGGGAAGAGATTGAAGAATTTCCACCTTACGAAATTGAAACCGACAAAGGTGAAGAACTCTGGAATAAAAAGTTTAAAAATGGTAAATCATTTGCAGACTGTTTTGGTAAAGATGTTTCTAAAATCCGCGTTAAATACCCGTACCATGATGAAAAGAAAGACACTATCGTGACACTGGAAGGTGACATAAATAAATGCCTGAAAGACAACGGAGAGAAGCCGTTTAAGTGGAAAAAAGGCAAGATTGCAGATCTTTCTGGTTATATATCACTGATGGCCAGAGGCCAAAAAATCACGACTGAACCTAAAACTGATAAGGCAAAGGCATGGTACGACAAAGGCAAGAAGTTTTTCTATGCCAAACGTGGCCAGCTCAACATGGCTTGTGCGGACTGTCACGTCTACAATTCCAATCGTCATATCCGTGGTGATTTGCTAAGCCCGGCACTTGGGCATGTGACACACTTTCCGGTATTCCGCTCTAAATGGGGTAGCCTGGGTACATTACATCGTCGTTATGGCGGTTGTAACAAGCAGGTACGCGCCAAGCCTTTTAAAGCGCAGAGCGATGAATACAAAGCGCTGGAATATTTCCAGTATGTTATGTCAAACGGCATGGAATTGAATGGACCAGGTGCGCGTAAGTAATTAACGCATCTTGCTACCTACGTTTTAGGAGTTACACATGAAATATAAAGTTATATTGGCAACCATCCTGCTATCGGTATCATCTCTTGGTACGACAGCCTTTGCTGACGACGTAAGCGATGCGATTGCCGCGGCTAAAAAATCCCAGAAAGAAGCTAAAGCCTTAGGTTTTGAATGGCGTGATATGGGAAAAATGATTAAAAAAGCAGAAGCATTAGCTAAAGATGGTAAGAAAGACAAAGCAATAAAACTTGCCAAAAAGGTTGCTGCTCAGATCGAGCCTATTAAAAAACAGGCAGAGTTGGCAAAAACAGCTGGTCCTCGTTTTTAGATGCTTTGAAAAATAACCTTGCGCGGATTTCCCACTGGTTGACGAACGCTCGTCAACCAGTGGGAAATTCGGGCTAGAGTTTAATATGCCGGGCTTGCCCGGCTTTTTATTGCCAAAAATTTAAGCTGTTATATGCATCTAGTCAACTATTATCACCAAAGATAATACTATTTATCATTAAATTTATGATGACAAACACGACAAATAGCATTACTATATTAAGTTATACTAATATAACTAGCGGACTTAGTATGATTATAGATAATAATCAGATCGGGCAGGATGTTTCGGGCTCGGCAGAATGTCAGTTCATGAGGGGCATTCTTGCCGGAAATAATATGCACGAGGCATCACGTGTATTAAAGGCAATTTCTCACCCACTTCGGCTTAATATCCTTTGTGTACTCGGCAAAGGCGAAATGGGCGTGCAGGAAATTGTCGAAAAGGTGGGTACCAGTCAGAGTAATGTGTCACAGCATCTTTGCTTACTACGGGACAAGGGTATTGTCAGTTCCCGCAAGGATGCCAACCGTGTTTATTATTCTGTTAAACATGAAACCATAAAACAGATTATGGGTGCAGAAAATAACAGTTAGTTTTTCAATTCGGCTGCATTGAATTTTTTGCGTGAAAACCCGAATAGAATAGCGATACACAGTAGCGTAGGGTACGAAAACGTCCCTGCCATGCGTTGATATATAATCTCATTGCCGGGGCTTGTCGATGATCTTAAGGGAACGTAACGTTTTATCCAGTTGATATAGGCTGGGATCAGTGTGTAGACACCATATTGGTTTGCGCGACCGCAACCCTGGCCGTGGCTGACGATGCCGACCTGATAATATTTTCCGTCGCTTATCTGGCGTAGCATGAGTGGCCCACCACTATCCCCTGTGCAGCTATCCTTACCACCCTGTTTAAGGCCTGCACAGAGCATGTTTTTGCTGATTCTTTTTTTATACAGGCTCGCCTGTTGGCATTTGTCCCTGGCAACAACGGGAATGCTAACCTGATACAAATGATCGGGATAATGCCCTTTGCCATCCCTGTTTAATGATCCCCAGCCAACGGTTGTGACTGAGGTTTGTGGCAAAGGATCAAGGCTAAATAGGCGCATGACTGGCGACCTGGCATCATGTGCCAATTCGAGTAGCGCAATGTCATGATCACCTGCATGAGTCCGAAACTGCGGATGGATGATGACACGTCGAACCGGAATCCGTTGTGATTTTTGTTTATCCTGCAAATTATGGCTACCCGCAAAAACCACAATATCTGATGCGCTGTAGCGTTGTTCAATGCCTTCGACTTCCTGCTTTAAACAATGTGCAGCAGTGATAACCCAGCGGGGATGAATCAGGTTGCCACCACAAAAAGCCTCATCGGTTGTGCTCGTTCGCAAGGCAACCACGGATTGCCAGTCATTCCCGGCAGCCCGGTGACCACCAATAATGCCATTTTTGGAAAATGCACTGAGGGGAAGCAGGCACAAAAAAAGGCCGAGAAACAAAATCATGTTTGTCGGCCTGTTTTTCATGCGGTATTTAGCTTGTTTTAAGTATCACTTGATGTGGAATCAGCTGTTTTTGCAGCCGCACATGCTTCCTTAACCATGCTTTGTAACTCACCTTTTTCAAACATTTCCAGGGTAATGTCACAGCCACCAATCAATTCACCATTGATATAAACCTGCGGGAAAGTCGGCCAGTCAGCATAACGTGGCAGGTTTTCAAAAATTTCGGGATCAGTCAGTACATTCACGTATGCAAATTCTTCACCGCAGCCCATTAAGGCTTGTGCCGTGCGGCTTGAAAACCCGCATTGTGGTAGCTGGGGTGTACCTTTCATAAAAACGACAACCGGGTTATTTTTTACAGCATCGTCTATTCTATCCATTACATCCATGATGTTCTCTCGCTTATATTAGTTGGTGTTCGTAACATTGGGGCTAGTGTACACATTTTCAATAAATGGATACAAACAGCAGGGTAATTCAGTTCTAACGCGCTTTAATCAGTAGTTTCAAGCTGTATAAAAATAATAAGGCAAATACAAGCAGGCTCCATTCAGGGATACTCAACCCAAGGAAAGAAAACACCACTTCGGAACACTCCCCAGAGCCTTGAAAAACTTTTTGAATCACATCGGTTGCGGGTAAGTGGTCCATCCAGAATTGCAGGCCAGGGCCGCATTCTGGTACGCGGTCCTCTGGCAAATGCTGTAGCCAGGTATGCCTCCCGGCAACAACCAGGCCTGCGATACTGGCGAGTGTTAATAAAAAACCATAAAAGCGCCGCCCCCAGTTGGAGGTCGGGCCATGCAGGAAAGCAATTAAAAAAATAATACCCATGCCGATGACAACCACACGCTGCGCGATACACAAGGGGCAAGGCTCCAGTTCCATGACATACTGGAAAAATAATGCGGTAGCCATCATGCCTGCCATTAGCAAAAAACCGATAAGCATGGAAGGGCGAATAGATTTGATAGTGTTATCGTGAGATTGTGTTGTGTTCATGAGTTATATGTCTTTGTTAGAATATTTTTGTGTAAGAAAAAGTGGGTTGGATTGTAATACAGAAACTAAGTTCAGGCTAACCCGGATGTTTCATGAAGGGAATGGATTTTCTGGGAAATCTGGCGAAGAAGGTTGGATAAATATCGCGAATACCCT
>CAZPEE010000059.1:5797-10666 GCA_964585525.1 uncultured Cocleimonas sp. | reverse complement strand
TATTCAGCCAATAACTGGCAAATTATCCCTCCATTAATGCGCCTCAGCAAACTTAAAATCGCGGGCTTCAAGTCCTTTGTCGATCCGACTACGATTGACATGCGCAGCAACCTGACGGGTATTGTCGGGCCGAACGGCTGTGGCAAATCAAACACGATTGATGCGGTGCGCTGGGTAATGGGAGAAAGCTCTGCGAAGCATCTTCGTGGCGCTTCGATGGATGATGTTATTTTTAACGGCTCTTCCGCACGTAAACCAATCGGCCAGGCATCCATTGAAATGCTGTTTGATAATACCGATGGCAGCTTAGGCGGCGAATACGCCAAGTTTGACGAGATTGGTATCAAACGACAGATTTCACGTGACGGTCAATCCAAATATTTCCTCAACGGCACACGTTGCCGGCGCCGTGATATTACCGATATTTTCCTCGGCACTGGCTTAGGGCCGCGCAGTTATGCCATCATCGAGCAAGGCATGATTTCCCGCCTGATTGAAGCCAAGCCTGAAGAACTTCGCAATACCATTGAAGAAGCCGCCGGCATTTCCAAATACAAGGAGCGCCGCCGAGAAACCGAAACACGCATCCGCCATACCCGTGAGAACCTGGAACGCTTAAATGATTTGCGTGAAGAGCTGGAAAAACAGATTGCCCACCTTGACCGCCAGGCAAAAGCGGCTGAACGTTTCAAAAAGCACAAGGCCAACGAACGACGCTTAAGTGCAGAGCTTTTGCTGCTACGTTTACAAAAAGTGCAGCAGGATATTCAGGCGCGCCAGGATATTATCAACCAGAATGCCACCAAACACCAGGCGCAACTGGCAGAACAACGCTCGCTGGAAAACCAGATTGAAACCCGCCGTGAAAACCACAGCGAAGCCAATAACACGCTTAACAAGATACAGGCTGAGTTTTACCAACTGGGCTCCGAAATCTCACGCATCGAACAAACCATCGCGCATCAAAAAGAACTGGAAGCACGCTACCAGCGAGACCTGGCGCAAGTTGATGAAGAACTTGCCTCTGCCAAACGCCATGCGGATGAAGATCAGCAAAGACTGAATGAAGCCCGGTCACAACTGGCAATACTGGAACCAGAATACCAGCAACAAAATGAGCAACTCACTGCCAGCAACAACGCACTCAAAGACGCAGAGCAACAGCTTGCAGACTGGCAACAGCGCTGGAATGAGCATCAACAAAAGCTCGCCGAACCCACCCAGCAAGCACAGGTTGAACGCGCTCGCATGGACCAGCTGGAACACCAGATTCAGCATATTGCATCGCGGCTCAGCAAGCTACAGACCGACCAGGGCGTGTTTAGCACCGATTCGCACCAGGCCGAACTTGAACAACAAGAACAAAACCAGCAGGAATTACACGCCAAACACGAACAGGCCAAACTTGCCTTTGAAAAAAGCAAACAAGCCTATCAGTCGCAACTGGATCAAAACCAGTCCTTGCAAACCGAGCTTGAAAATCATCGCTCAACACTACAGTCACTCACTGGTCGTTTAGCCTCACTGGAAGCACTGCAACAAGCCGGGCTTGGCAAAGGCTCCGGTGGAAAATTAAAACAACAATTTAGCAACTGGTTAAACAAACACCAACTGGATAGACAAGCACGCCTTGCCGAAAGCATTGTGGTTGAATCAGGCTGGGAGAAAGCACTGGAAACGGTACTGGGTGACCAGCTTGAAGCCATCCAGCTTGATTCATCCTCAAAAGAGCGGCTGCAGCAAGCACTTGAGGATGCACCTGAACTTGGCGCATCCTTCATTTATGATGATGGAAACAGCAACAAACAAAACATAAAAGCGGTTGAAAATGCATTAGCAAGCAAGGTAAGCCAGCCAGACACCCTACCCCCGTTACTGTCACATATCCATTGTGCTGAAACGCTGGAGCAGGCACTGAAACAACAAACAAACCTTGAAGCGGGTCAATTGATTGTCACCAAAGAAGGTGCATTGCTTGGCATCAACTGGCTAAACAAGCCGGGTAATAATACCCAGAACCAGCGGGATGGTGTGCTTGCCCGTAAAAAAGAAATCGACCAGATTCAAGCCACACTTAAAACACTCAAACATGAGATTGAGTCTCAAGAGCAGTCACTGCAACAGGGTCGCGAACAACTCAAACAACTCGACAATGAAAAAACCGACCTACAAAACCAGTTGAATGAACTGCACCGTGAAGAATCACAGGCACAGTCGGCGATTCTCGCCACCAAAAACCGTATCAGCCAGACAAAAGCAAACCAGCAACGTATCATCACTGAAATGGCCGAACTGGAATTACGCCATACGAGTGAGCAGCAAGCCCATCAAAAAGCAACCAAACTGCGCAATGATGCAATGGCCTTGATGGAAACGCTGGAAAAAGATAAAACCATCCTGCAAAACGAACAATCACCGTTGCAACAACGTGTCGTAGAAATACGCGAACAAACACAATTACAGCGCGAGCAAACTCAACAGATTCAAGTAAAAGTCGAAACCTACAAGGCGAATAAACGAAGTGCCGAGCAACAGCTAGAGCGGCTCAGTGAACGATTAAACCAGCTTCAGAAACGCAAACAAGACCTGGTCGAACAAAAATCAGGCGAGCAGGTACAAAACGAACAGGAGTTGCAATCACAGCTTGAAACATTGCTTGAAAAGCGCAAACGTGTCGATGATCAATTAAGTCGCGCCCGTGATCAATTACAAACTATTGACAACGACATCCGTGAACTGGAATTAAAACGCCATCAAGCCGAAACAGAGGTTGAAAAACTACGCACCCTGCTCGAATCACTCAAACTGGAATGGCAAGAAGTCACCGTCCGCGAACAAACACTGCAGGAACAACTTGAAGAAACCGAGTTTGATCCTGAAGCGTTAAAACAATCACTGGATCAGCATGCAACGCTCAAAACGCATCAGCAGTCACTCGACGATGTACAACGTAAAATCGATCGACTGGGTGCCATCAACCTGGCGGCCATCGAAGAATTTAAAACACAAAGTGAGCGCAAAGTTTATCTGGATCAACAAAATGATGACCTGGTGGAAGCACTGGAAACACTCGAATCTGCCATTGCAAAAATTGACCGGGATACCCGTAACCTGTTTAAAGATACCTTTGAGAAGGTGAATGTACGCATTCAGGAAATGTTTCCACAACTGTTTGGTGGCGGTAAGGCACATCTGGAAATGACCGGTGATGATCTTCTCACCACAGGCATTGCTATCATGGCACAGCCACCGGGTAAGCGTATCAGCAGTATTCATTTGATGTCCGGTGGCGAGAAAGCCTTAACCGCCGTGGCGCTGGTATTTGCCATATTCGAGCTTAACCCGGCACCATTTTGTATGCTCGATGAAGTGGATGCGCCACTGGATGAAGCCAACGTGGGCCGTTTTTGCCAACTGGTACGCAAAATGTCTGAACGGGTTCAATTCATTTTCATTACACACAGTAAAACTACCATGGAACTGGCGGATAACCTGATTGGTGTTACCATGCGGGAACCTGGTGTCTCCAGGCTGGTCTCAGTGGATGTTAATGAAGCCGAACGCATGGCAAATGAATAAACACACCGCTGTTGATAATAAGAACAATGACAACAGCTCTTTTTTTAAAAGGGGAAATTTATGGACATTATTAGCTTACTCATTACCATCGCAGGGATACTCATTATTCTTGGGCTTTATATTTTAGGCCGCTTGAGCCGCAGTAAAATGCCCAAAGAACAATCGGTGGCATCGGTTCCCAGGATTATTGATGATGAAGGCGAGCGCTTTACCTCGGTGCTGGACGATATACCCGCGACAGATGGCTCTACCCCAAATCCATCCCCTACTCCCACCGTTGCACGTGCTAAAACAGAGGCAGTCAATCCGACGGCAAAAACGAATCAACAGCAAAATACCAAAAAACATGACGCTCAAACCCAAAAGGCCGTTGCCAAAAAACAGCATGTTTTATTTATTTCAGCAAAGGATGCTAAAGGGCTTGATGGCAACCTGATAGATAAGGTACTTAAGCGGCATGGTTTACGTTTTGGCGAAATGGATATTTACCACTATCATCCAGATGGCGATATGAGCAACAGTTTATTCCGTGTAGCCAACGGCACCAAACCCTGGACCCTGACCCAAAATGACCTCAAGGATAAAGTCATTGCCGGATTATCCTTGCTACTCGTTACGCCTACCTCTATCGATAATCAACAAGCCATAGATACTTTTGTGGAAACCGCAAAACGTATTGCAAATGATCTTCATGGCAACCTGAAAAACCAGTCACAACAACCATTCACTGAAAAAGACAAAGCTGGGTTTTTAAAAAGTAATTAAACCAAGATCACTAAAGTAGTCAGAATTTTTGATTAAAACCAACATACAAGTTGCTGATTTAACATGATTTCGTGGTTTTTATAGAAATAATCCATTTTTATTACAAAAAATAGAAAAAATTTCATTTTCGCTCATCTGGCATTCAGCTACACTATTTATAATAGCCTCATACCTTAGTGGTATACAGGAATTGAATTACTTTATTTGTGATTCTTAAACGTTAAATGGAAAACAATAACGATTACAAAAACAATAAGAAAGCAGACAAACTAACTTGCCATTTTAAATAAAAACAAGTTTATGATCTGTCAACCAAGGGGCAACACAATGAGATATATTGACCAAACAGTCGATCCAACTGCACAGGATGCAGAAGTGATTCCGAATCTGCCTGATGAAGGAATGGAAGTAGAAGATAAGTCAGGAAAAAAAATAAAGGCTCACGTTATCCGACGTAACGTTGAAGACTACCTGGAGCGTAAAGCGCTGGAACGTCGCTTAAAAGAAGTCTTTGATGATGATTAT
>CAZPEE010000059.1:0-5697 GCA_964585525.1 uncultured Cocleimonas sp. | reverse complement strand
ATTACGTGGATTGGCAGGCATTATAAAGACAAAGAAAAAACCACCCTCAGCAGTATTTCCAAAAGCTACCGCAACCAATGGATGTTGCATTTGCTGGAACGCGAAAACCGTATGCCAGATGTTGCCTTGCTCGGTAACCTGATGCGTAGCGTGTCATTTTTCGCATCAACCAGTATACTGGTACTCGCCAGCTTGATTGCCATTTTTGGCATAGTCGATGATGCCATCAAAATAACCTACGATATTCCCTATGCGCTACACGTTTCACCTGCTTTCTGGAAATTGAAACTATTGCTACTGGTCGTTATTTTTGTTTTCTCATTCTTTAAACTGGTCTGGTCTATCCGGCAATATAACTCCACCGTCATCATGATTGGTGCAGCACCTGACAAATTTGATTCGGAAGAAGAACTCTACTCCTATGCTAACAACCTGGGCATAGTCATCAACCGAGCAACACGACATTTTATAGAAGGTATGCGCGGCTTTGAATTTGCGCTGGCAGCACTCGCCTGGTTCATACACCCGCTCTTATTTGTAGTAACGACACTGCTAGTTTCACTGGTCATTTACCGCCGTGAATTTGCCTCACGCACGCTCAAAGCCATGAAGGATGAAGATTTATACTAATCATCTATTCTCAAAAGCCTGATTAATGTTTGCATATCATCCGGTGCATCTGCCTGCCATGAAACACGTTCTCCACTCGCAGGATGCTCAATGGTTAATTGGGTGGCATGCAATGCCTGGCGTGGGAATTTCTGTATCGCCAGACGTATTTCCCCGGCCATTTTAGCGGGTATGCGTGCGCGTCCGCCATAGGTTCTATCACCGATAATGGGCATATGTTTCCAGGCAAGGTGCACACGAATCTGGTGGGTCCGCCCGGTTTCAAGGCTGACACGTAACAAGGTATGCTTTTGCAAGCGCTGCTCCACACGATAATGTGTAATCGCTGTTTTACCGCCGCTATTAACCCCATTGATTTGATGCACGGTCATCTTTTTTCGGTCACGCGGATGCCTGCCAATATTAGCCTCAATGGTTGCTCCGGCAACGACCTCACCTGAAACCAGTGCAAGGTATTCACGCTTAACCTCCCTTGCCTGAAGCTGGTTAACCAGTGCAGTGTGAGTTTCAAGCGTTTTGGCAACCATCATCAAGCCAGTGGTATCTTTGTCCAGCCTATGGACGATGCCCGCACGTGGTAAATGTTTTAGTTGCGGATTATGTGCCAGCAAACCATTTACCAGTGTGCCAGCCTGGTTACCCGCACCAGGGTGAACCACCAGGCCCGCAGGTTTATTGATGACCAGCAGGTGTTCGTCTTCAAACACAATATCCAGCACCATGTTTTCAGGTTGGTCAAAGGTTTGTTCAGTCAGTACCGGTTTAACAACAATCTCTTCACCGCCCACCACTTTATCGCGCGTCTTTGCAGGCTTGTTATTCAACAGTACATCACCCGATTTAATCCATTTTTGTAACTGGCTACGTGAAAATTGCGGGCAAATTGACGCAACGGCCTGATCAAGCCGCTGCCCTAACGCTTCCTCAGGCAGAATAAAATGCAACTCATTTTGATGGTTCATACAACCTAGACACCCGTAATTCTGTAAACTTAGGCCGATTATAAGGGAACTTTCAGCGAAGTGTTGCATTCCATTTTATACTGTATAATATTGCTACATTTTTAGGCAGTAACCAACACGGGCTTTACATGACATACATAAAACCAAAAACCATTTTAGCGTTATCATTGTGTACCATACTGGCAGCAACGCTGACCGCCTGCTCCACCTTTAGCCAAAAGAAAAGCCGCGCTGACTTGAATTCCACTGCTTCTGCGAAACAATTGTTGCGCGTTGCCAGGACATCCGTTAAACAGGCTGATTTTGAACAAGCCATTAAACAGTATGAAACACTTGAGGCGCGTTACCCACTGGGGCGTTATGCACAACAAGCCTTGCTTGAACAAGCCTATGCTTATTATAAATTTGATGAGCCTGATACCGCACTGGATACCATCGACCGTTACATGCGCCTTTACCCACGTGGCCCAAAAATGGATTACGCACTCTATTTACGTGGCCTGATCAACTTTACCCGCGGCGGTAGCATCGTAGACAAAATTTTTCCGCGTAATTTCTCTGACCTTGATAATGTCCGTCAAAAAGAAGCCTTCCATGATTTCTCGCAGCTTGTCACACGACACCCAAATAGCGTTTATGCGGCTGATGCACAAAAACGGCTACGTTTTTTAAAAAATTCCCTCGGTTTTAATGAAATCAATATCGCCAAGTATTATTACAAACGCGGTGCATACCTGGCTGCTTTTAACCGTGCTGAATACACCATTCAACACCATCAGGGCACACCTGCCGTCGTAGAGGCCTTACAAGTGAAAATCTGTTCAGCAAATAAACTGGGTAAAAAAGATTTGGCCGATTCCACCATGCGTGTTTTAAAGCTGAATTTCCCAGGAAAAAGCAAATTTAGTTGCAAGTTTGACTAAGCCGTATTTTCCATTCACCCTCCAAAAAAATAACACAACTTGTTGTTTTTATTTATTTTTTTTGTTTGGTTAAGACGTGCCGGGCTAACGGCTAACTAAGGATTTCAGGTTTAACAAAATCAAGCGAGCCGCCTCTTTATAGAGGCTTTCATGTATTTTCCTTTCCTCTTCCCTTTTACCCAGGACAAAATTTGCATCGTACAAAAAACTGCGATCAAGGTTGATCCGGTAAGTTTCGCTGTGCTTGCCATTGCCTTTGGACAAGGTGTAATCAAATTTTAAAAACACTAAATATTCACGCGCCCTGCGTTCACTATCATAGGCAACCACACGTTTTCCTTCGCGCAGGTTTTGAATGCCCATGGTGGTAGTAGCAAACGCTTTATCCGGGTGCTGGAAAACCAGAACACCCGCCTCATTAAAGCGAAGTTTGAGTATTTTAAAAAAGTTGCCATCATGCGGCAAACCTTGAACCTTAATGCTTTTATATTGATTGGATAACTGCACAGGCTTACGCAAGTGAAAACTATTCGCAGTGCTGCACCCTGCCAGGGAAAGTGTGATCAAAAATGCTAAAAAATAACGCTGTGTATAGGATTGCCACATGGTTAATTTGCCACAATATTAATAAGCCGGCCTTTTACCACAATCACCTTGCGTATGGTTTTATCTTCAAGAAACTTTTTCACATTGTCATTTTCAAGTGCCAGCGCCTTGATAGTATCATCATCCGCATCCAGGGCAACATCCACCTTACCGCGTAACTTCCCGTTGATTTGTATCATCATTTGCAGGGTTGATTGCTCAAGAGCCGCTTCATCAACTTCTGGCCAGGGCATATCCATAACTGCTGGCGAACCTTCTTCCCCCCCTTCAAGGGCGCAAAGTTCTTGCCACAAGACATCACACACATGCGGCATAATGGGCGATAGCATCAGCACAACCAGGCGCAGTGCTTCATGGCGAATTGCCTGTGCGCTGGCACTGCTATCATGGAATTTGGAAAGCTCATTGATCATTTCCATATTGGCGGCAATGGCGGTGTTATAGGTTAAGCGACGTGACATATCGTCAGTGACCTTTTGCAAGGTGGAATAGGCTTTGCGGCGTATTGCCTGTTGCCCACGGTCAAGATTATCAAGGATAAGTTCCACTGTGGGTTTTTTCGAGACATGGTCAAATACTTGCCTCCATAACCTGCGGATAAAGCGGTTCGCACCTTCCACACCGGTATCTGACCATTCCATGCTTTGATCAGGCGGTGCCGCAAACATGGAAAATACCCGCAAGGTATCTGCACCATATTGCTCAATCAGCGCTTGCGGATCGACACCATTATTTTTGGATTTGGACATTTTACTCATGCCGGCATATTCAACATCCTTTCCGGCAAATTCACCTGCTGCAATCTTACTATTGATGATTTTGCCCTTACTGTCACGGCGAAGCTCTATATCCTGTGGGGCAACCCATTGTGGTGCACCACTGTCATCTTCATACATGTAGGTATCAGCAAGCACCATCCCCTGTGTCAGCAGGTTGGTAAAAGGTTCGTCTGATTCTATCAAACCTTCATCACGCATCAGTTTGTTAAAAAAGCGCGCATACAGTAGATGCAATACGGCATGTTCAATGCCACCGACATACTGATCAACAGGAAGCCAGTAATCAGCACGCTCATCGAGCATAGCCTGTTTGTTGTCTGCGCATGTATAACGGGCGTAGTACCAGGATGACTCAAAGAAGGTATCGAATGTGTCGGTTTCACGCTTTGCCTGTTTACCACACTCTGGACAGGTAACTTGATAAAATTCCGGCATTTTTTTCAATGGTGAGCTGCCCGACTCATCAAAGACAATATCAGTCGGTAGTTCGACAGGCAAATCATCCTCGGGAACCGGCACGGCTCCACAGTCATCACAGTAAATAATCGGTATCGGACAACCCCAGTAACGCTGCCGGGAAACCCCCCAATCACGCAAGCGGTAATTAATCGTCTTACGACCCTTGTTAATGTCACTTAAAAACTTGACAATCGCATCAAACGATTCTTCTGATGTTAAACCGTCAAACTGCCCCGAATTGATTAATACGCCTTTCGCAGTGTAAGCCTTTTCTTCAACATTGATATTACTGGCAACCGTTTCATCTGCCGAGGTAATGACCTGCTTGATCGGCAATTTGTATTTTTTGGCAAATTCCCAGTCACGCTCATCATGCGCCGGAACCGACATCACGGCGCCAGAGCCATAACTCATCAACACAAAATTGGCGACCCAAACAGGAATACTTTCACCCGTAATCGGATGAACCGCATTGAAGCCTGTGGCAAGCCCTTTCTTTTCCATGGTGGCAATTTCAGCTTCCGTGGCTTTCATATTTTTGCATTCATCAATGAATGCTTCCAATTCCGGATTTTCCACCGCTGCCCGAATGGCCAATGGGTGTTGTGGCGCAACCGCCAGATAGGTCACGCCCATCAAGGTATCAGGGCGTGTGGTAAATACGCTTAAGGTCTCTTCGCTGTGTTCCAGGGAAAATTCAAGCTCAACACCTTCAGAACGGCCAATCCAGTTCTCCTGCATGGTACGAACCTGCTGCGGCCAGCCTTCCAGCTTTTGTACATCTTCAAGTAATTCATCCGCGTAGGCGGTGATTTTCAAAAACCATTGGTCTATTTCACGTTGTTCAACCAAAGCGCCAGAACGCCAGCCCCGGCCGTCAATAACCTGCTCATTTGCCAACACCGTTTGGTCAACCGGATCCCAGTTAACCGTGGCTTTTTTGCGGTAAACCAGCCCTTTTTCCAATAATTTAAGGAAAAACCATTGCTCCCAACGGTAATAATCCGGCTTACAGGTCGCCAGTTCACGTGACCAGTCATAGGCAAAGCCCATGGTTTTAAGCTGGGTACGCATTTCGGCGATGTTTTTGTCCGTCCAGGCTGCCGGTGAAACCTTATTTTTGATCGCAGCATTCTCGGCTGGCAAGCCAAACGCATCCCACCCCATCGGCTGCAATACATTTTTACCCTGCATCCGCTGGAAACGCGATATCACATCACCAATCGTATAATTACGTACATGACCCATGTGCAGCTTGCCACTGGGGTAGGGAAACATCGACAGGCAATAATACTTTTCCTTGTCCGGGTCTTCGGTGACCTTGAAGGATTTGTTGTC
>CAZPEE010000058.1:0-10699 GCA_964585525.1 uncultured Cocleimonas sp. | reverse complement strand
ACGGCAGATGATGTCACCACCACATCTGCACCTTCAATATTGCTCGCAGCATGGCCTTTAAACACTTTTGCACCCAGCGATGCAAGGCGCTCCGTCATGGCATTTTGCGCCAGGTCCGAGCCGGTAATTTCATAACCAATATTGGCAAGTACTTCGGCAATACCGCTCATGCCCGAACCACCAATACCGACAAAATGGATTTGCTTGATACGACGACGTGCCAGATCATTAGGCTGCTTCATAGGTCACCTCCTGATCGTCTTTATCACCTTTGTTAACATCGGCATCGTTCTTTACATCCGGGTCGGTGATGGTTTCCACATATTTGATCGTGCTTTGCTCACCATCATCCCAATTCTGTTTGTCGTAATCATAGCCTGCCAGTTCCGCACAAATTGCAGCAACTTCATCGGTTGCCTGCGGTTTTGCCAGGTTTCGTGCGGCTATGCTCATTTCAATCAGCTTATCCCGGTTATTGCCCAAATCAGCCAAAATATCCGCCAGGGACTCTTTGGTTAATTCACCCTGTGGCATAAGTACAGCTGCGCCCGACTCACTTAAGTATTTAGCATTGGCTGTTTGATGATCATCGACCGCAAAAGGATAAGGCACTAAAACAGACGCCAAACCCGCCGCAGCCAGTTCCGCCACGGTTAGCGCACCGGAACGGCAAATCACCAAATCTGCCCATTCGTAGGCTTCTGCCATATCTTCAATAAAAGGGGTGATATCGGCTTTTACCGACATTTTTTCATACAGTTCACGGGTGGCTGAATCCTTGCCTTTGCCTGCCTGGTGACGCACTTCCGGCTGTTTATCCACCGGTAACTCACCCAGCGCCAGAGGTACAATCTCATTCAATGCCTGGGCACCAAGGCTACCACCAAAAATCAGCAAATTGATGCGCCCCCAACGGTCACCCAAACGCTGTACAGGATGCGCTAATGCAGCAATATCCTGGCGTACCGGATTACCAATACCGATGGCATTTTTGCGCCCCTTGAAGGTTCCGGGAAAACCTTCCAGTACCTTTTTACTGAAGCGGCTTAAGAGTTTATTGGTTAAACCTGGAATCGCATTTTGCTCATGTATCACCACTGGCTTGCCCATGAATGCGGCAACCAGTCCGCCTGGCCCCGCCACAAAACCACCCATGCCAAGCACTGCAGCCGGGCGGACTTTAAGCATAATACGCAAAGATTGTACTAATGCCTTGGTCAACTGGAAGGGTGCTAGCAACAAGGCCATTTTGCTTTTTCCGCGTAAACCATTAACCGACAAATAGACCATTTCAATGCCTGCTTCAGGAATTACCCGTGCTTCCAGACCTTTGGGTGTCCCCATCCAGACAACCGGGATATCCTGTGCCTGCAAAGCCCTGGCAACGGCAAGGCCGGGATAAACATGCCCACCAGTTCCACCAGCTGTAATTAAAATGGGGCGCTTGTTATCGTGCATAATCCGCTCCGCTCATTCGTTTTATTGCAACTTTTTTCATGCGTTTTTCACGTTGATGTGCTTCTTTATCACTGACTCCAAATAAGGCAATTTGCGTATCACGATGTACCCGCATCAGTAATGCCAGCGCCATAATGGTAACCAGCAAACTACTTCCACCATAACTGATCAATGGCAATGTCAAGCCCTTGGGTGGCAATAAAGCCAGGTTTACCCCGATATGGAATAACACCTGGAAGCCAATCCAGAAACCGATTCCGTATGCCAGGTAAGCGGCATAATGCAGCTTGGCACGATCCGCCCGGAAACCAATCACAAACGCACGTTGTACCAGCCAGGCGTATAAGGCCAGTACCACCACGATGCCGACAAAACCAAATTCTTCTGCCAGCACCGCAAAAATGAAATCATTATGCGCTTCGGGCAGGTAGAACAGTTTTTGCACACTGCCACCCAGACCCGCACCAAACCAGCCACCGTCACCCACAGCCATGAGCGCATGTACGGTTTGGTAGGCTTTTCCCGAAGCATGCTGCCAGGGATCAAGGAAAGCGGTAACTCGAGCACCGCGATAGCCCATCATGACCAATGGAATCATCATGCCAATTGCACCCACAAATAACAGTGCCAAGCGCGTGAGTTTCACACCACCTAAAAATAGCAAGGCAATACCCGTAGCCGTCATCACCACAACCGAGCCGAAATCTGGTTCCAGCATTAATAAAGCATCCATGATTCCCAGCATAATCAGGGGAACAATGAGTGGCCGCCATAAATTAGTATGTGACAGCTCCTTACCATGACGCACCAGGTAACCGGCCAGATACATAATCATGATCAGTTTTGCCATTTCAGAAACCTGCAAAGAAATGGGGCCTAAATTAATCCAGCGATGACTACCGTTAACTTCCTTGCCAATCACGGGTAATAAAACGGCTACCAGCAACAACAATACAACCGGCAATAATTTTGCACCGATATTTTGCCAAACCGAGGTTTTAATCTGGTACACAATGTAAGCCGCAATTAAACCAATCAGCAAAAAGATCAACTGGCGATTAAAAAAGTGGTAAATATTACCGTAGTTTTTTTCTGCTACAGCGATAGAAGCTGACATCATCACCACCAAACCCAGCCCAACCAGGAAAAAGCTGCAAATCAACAAGCCTCGGTCAACATAGCGTTGCCATTCTGGCTGGAAATCTTCACACAATTTTTTAAACATGATTCCCCTCCGCATTACCCTGAGGTGATAATTTCAAAACTAAATCCATAAAAAACTGGCCACGTTGCAGATAATTCTTAAACATATCAAAGCTGGCACAGGCAGGAGACAACAACACATTATCACCTGGCTTTGCCTGTTGTGCTGATAACGACACCGCCTCACTCATGCTTTTTACAAAAAACACGGGAGCTGTATCATCAAGCACATCACAAATTTTCTGTGCATCTTCACCCATCAAAATGACCGCCCTGGCATGATCCCTGACAACCTGTTTGAGCGGAAAAAAATCCGCACCCTTGCCCTGTCCACCGGCTATCAGCACAGTCTTACCAGACAGACCAGAAAGTGCGGCAATTGTCGCCCCTACATTGGTTCCTTTTGAATCGTTGTACCAGTTAACGCCATCCAGTTCTCTTACCCATTGGGTACGGTGTTCCATACCGGTATATTCACGCAGCACGTCCAGCATGGCTGACATTTCCAGACCGGCTGCATGACCCAGTGCCAGTGCTGCCAAAGCATTGGATAGATTGTGCTTACCCGGCAATTTAACCTCGCCACTGGGCAACAAAAACTGATCACCTTTGACCAGCCACTGCACAGCGTCTTTTTCATCTATGCCAAAATGACCTGCTTCTGGTTTATCCAGGCCAAATGTAATTTTTGATTGATAACCACTGGCATCATCTGCCAGGCGCATCGACCAGACATCATCACGGTTGCAAATCACATGCTGGCAATGCTTGTAGATCTCTGCCTTACTCAAGGCATATTGCTCCAGGTCATAATCGTAGCGGTCAAGGTGGTCTTCCGACACATTCAGCACCACCGCCGCCAGGGTATGCAAAGAATGTGTTGTTTCCAGCTGAAAACTGGAAAGCTCCAGCACATACAACGCCACATCGTCGCCTAACAAATCCAGTGCGGGTGTGCCAATATTGCCGCCCGTAGCGACCTTGATACCCGATTTTTTCGCCATTAAATCCAGCAGTGTCGTTACCGTGGTTTTACCATTTGAGCCCGTAATCGCAACGACCGGTTTGCTATCACCAAGCTCCCTGGCGAACAACTCAATATCACCGATAATTTCAACGCCAGCCTGCCTTGCCTGTTGCAACTCGGGGGTCGCCACTGCAATACCCGGATTCACCACCAACTGCCCGGCATGATCCAGCCAGTCACTGTTAAAACTACCAAAATGACAGTCAACATCAGCGAAATCACGTTTCAAATCATCAGCATTGGGTGGCGCTTCACGACTATCGACCACCGCAAAGTCCTGTTGCTGGGCCGCCAGATAACGCGCAACGGACAGCCCTGTCGTGCCGAGGCCGACGATGATTGACTTATCATGTTGTTGCTGTGCATTCACCTTATAAAAACCTTTTTATCTTACCTTTAATGTTGCCAAACCAATCAAAACCAGCACGATGGTAATAATCCAGAAACGTACAATCACCTTCGGTTCAGCCCAGCCTTTTAATTCAAAATGATGGTGAATCGGAGCCATACGAAACACCCGCTTACCCCGTGTTTTAAAAGAGCCCACCTGGATAATGACCGACAGCGCTTCCATCACAAAAACGCCACCCATAATAAACAGCACCAGTTCCTGCCTGACGACCACGGCAACCACACCGAGCGCCGCACCTAAACCCAACGCACCCACATCACCCATAAACACCTGGGCTGGAAACGTGTTAAACCACAAGAAACCCAAACCAGCACCAAAAATCGCACTACAAAATACAATCACTTCGCCTACACCTGGCACGTAGGGAATCCCCAGGTAGCCAGAAAATTTCACATTACCACCAAGGTACACAAATACGCCTAACGCAGCTGCCACCATGATAGTTGGCATAATGGCAAGCCCGTCCAAACCATCGGTTAGGTTAACCGCATTGCTCGTACCCACAATCACCAGGTAACTCCAGGGGATAAACAACCAGCCCATATCCCAAAACCATTCTTTGATGACGGGGAAATACAAGGTGGTCTCCACCGGGCTTTTTGCTGTCCAATACAAATAACCCACACCCAGCAACGCGACTAACGATAAACCCAGATACTTTAGCCGCGAGGACAAACCTTTTGAGTTTTTCTCTTTGAGTTTTAAATAATCATCATAACCACCAATCAAACCCGAACCCAGTGTGACCAGAAGCACCACCCAGACATAGTGGTTTGTCAAATCACTCCACAGTAATGTTGAAATGGCAATTGCCAGTAAAATCAGCGCACCACCCATGGTTGGCGTACCTGCTTTGACCAAATGCGACTGCGGCCCATCGTCACGGATGGGCTGCCCCATTTTTAAATTGGTTAACGCACGAATCATTCGCGGCCCCATTAATAACGAAATACCCAACGCGGTCAATACCGCCAAAATGGCACGTAAAGTCAGGTACTGGAAAATATTGAAGCCGGAATAAAAACCCGACAACCATTCAAATATGGGTAGTAACACTAGAGCGCTTCCCCATATTCCTGAGTCAAGGCTTCTACAGCCCGCTCCATTTTCATAGTGCGTGAACCCTTCACCAAAATCGTCATATTTTCAGTCATGTTTGCAGTTAAACTTTCCAGCAACGCTTCCATCTCTTTAAAACTGTGCCCATTTTTACCAAACTTTTCGCAGGCTTTGGCACTGTACTTACCCAGGCAATACATCGTGTCGATGCCTGCCAGCTTTGCCTGTTCGCCAATTTGCCCATGAAGCTCCAGTGTATTATCACCAAGCTCCCCCATATCACCGAGTACAAACGCGGTGTTTTTCCGTTGTGCCAGCACATCCAGTGCGACACGGGCAGAATCTGGATTGGCGTTATACGTATCATCCAGAATTTGCGTGTTATAAATGCCAGTAACCGGAGCTAAACGCCCCTTCACTGGCTGTAGAGATTCGAGACCTTTGACAATTGTCTCCGGCGTAATCCCCAAGGCAGTACAAACCGCCGTTGCCGCAAGGGCGTTTAATGCATTATGACGGCCAAGCAATTGGAGATTAGCCCTAATCTCCTGAACTCCCACCTTTATCATCAGACCCCCATCTGATAATAAACGGCCGCTTATTGTTGCTTCATTGTTAATGCCAAACGTAATGACCTCACGGTCTTTGTTGGAGTCTTTCCAGTAATCTGCAAATGAATCATCCGCGTTGATTACGGCGACTCCGTGAGTCCCCAACCCAATAAAAATTTCTCCTTTAGCTTTTGCCACACCTTGAAGATCACCAAAACCTTCAAGGTGTGCAGCGCCAGCATTATTAACAACCGCGACGTTAGGGCGTGCGATGTTAGTTAAAAACTCAATTTCACCATGATGATTTGCACCCATTTCGATCACGGCAAAATCATGATCTTTACGAACACGTAGCAGTGTCAGCGGCATACCAATATCATTATTGAGATTTCCAAAAGTCGCCAGGACTTTGCCTTTCCGGGACAAAATCGCAGCAATCATTTCCTTTAACGTTGTTTTACCGTTACTGCCGGTTAAACCAATAACCGGCATGTTTAATTGTTTACGCCATGCCGCTGCCAGATCAGCCAGTGCCTGCAAAGTGTCTTTGACTAAAACTTGCGGCAAATCACAATCCATCTTTTTGTGAACCAGCACAGCTGCCGCTTTCCCAGTTAAACCTGCAACGAAGTCATGTGCATCAAAACGCTCACCCTTGATCGCAATAAATAACTGGTCAGGCTTGACTAGGCGAGAATCCGTTGCAACCGAATCAATCGCCACATCGTCGCCAATCAACTCACCGTCTGCCATGCCTGCTATTTGCGATAACATCAACCAGCTCATGCCGCCAACTCCTGCAACACCTTGTTGGCTTCTTCTTTATCGCTAAAAGGCACAACACCGGTTGCCAGGATTTGACCCTGTTCGTGACCTTTCCCTGCAATCAACACCACGTCACCTTTTTGCGCTTGTGTCAGCGCCATTTGAATGGCAGTTGCACGATCATGTTGCACAGCAACATTTGCAGGTTTTTTAAAACCAGCCAAAATATCCTGCATGATTTTCTGTGGGTTTTCAGTACGTGGATTATCATCCGTCACAATCACCACATCCGCGTTAGATTCTGCCGCCTGTGCCATCAACGGCCGCTTACCTGCATCACGGTCACCACCACAACCAAACACACAAATCAGTTGTGCCTGGTCAGCAACATGCTCACGCAACGCTTTTAATACCGTTTCCAGCGCATTCGGCGTATGCGCATAATCAACCACAGCCAGCACTTGCGCATCATCGTTTGAGACCTTTTCCATGCGCCCTTCAACGATATGCACCCGATTAAGCAAAGCCACGGCTTCATCCAATGACAAACCCAGCCCGATCATTGCGCCCAGCGCCGCGAGTAAATTACTTAGATTAAATCGTCCCAATACCGACACGTTCAATGCCGCTTGCTGGCCGCCATAACAAATGGTTGCCTGAATACCCTGTGAGGAAAACTGTGCATTCTGTGCAAGCAACGAACCCTCAGGGTAAGCTGACGCCTCACCTATTCCATAAGCAATGACGTTTTCAGGATATTTCTCCGCCAGCCTGCGGCCAAAGGCATCGTCCAGGTTCAGCACTTTTGCTTTTAAATTTGACCAGCTAAACAAGGTTTCTTTGGCATCGGCATAGGCTTTAAGCGTACCGTGGTAATCCAGGTGGTCACGGCTTAAATTGCTCAGTACCACTACATCAAAATCAACATGATCAACACGGCCTTGGTCCAGTGCATGTGAGGAGACTTCCATCGCAACAGTTTCAATACCCTGCTGTTTAAGCTTAGCCAGATTTTTGTGAACCGTGATGACATCTGGCGTGGTGTGCGTGGCCTTTTGCAGATTATCCAGCGTGCCAATCCCGATGGTTCCGATGACTGCACAATCATTCAAGGCTTGTGCAATAAAATGACTTATGCTGGTTTTGCCGTCTGTTCCGGTAATTCCAACCAGGTTGAGTGACTGGCTGGGTGACTGGTAAAAACGGTCGGCAATCGCGCCCAGATGATCGCGCAGGCCTTCAACCTCAATCAGCGGGATCATCAGGCCAGGTGGCACTATAGTTTCGTCCGGCTCATAAACAATGGCAACTGCACCTTGCTTTTCAACAAGCTCTGCATAGGCAAGCCCATGTTGCTGAGTGCCTTTTAATGCAACAAATAAAGTACCGGCAACAACCTCACGGCTATCCTGGGTAATAGAGCGCACAGCAACATCAGCCACTGTATCAGCAATATTATCCAGCAAACGGGTTAATGAAGCAGCGTAAGCCATTATCTATTAACCTCTTGTGCAACCACATGACGCGTTTGCTCTTTAGCCTGTTTGATTTCAGGTAAAGCATCCGGTGGCACGTCCATAATCCGCAAGGCATTTGCCATAATCTTTGAAAACAATGGCGCAGCCAAACGACCACCACTCACCTTCTCAACTTTTGGCTCATCAATCATCACGGCAACAACCAGCCTTGGATTACTGACAGGCGCTATGCCGACAAAACTCACCACCATATGCGTTTTACTGTAACGACCATTCATATATTTACGTGCTGTGCCGGTCTTGCCCGCCACATGATAACCATCCACAACCGCATTTTTGCCCGTTGCATCAGATTGCACCACAGCACGCATCATCGTTAAGACAGCCCTGGCATTTTTTTCCAGCATGACTCGCTGGCCTGATAACGGGCTTTTCTGTTTAAAAATCGTAACAGGCTTTAATACCCCACCCGTAGCAAATACAGAATAAGCATGTGCCAATTGCAACAAGCTAACCGACACACCATAACCATAGCCATGGGAAGCCCTGTCAACCTTACCCCATGACGTGTAATAACTTAGTTCACCTTGCGTTTCACTGGAAAAACCCGCATCCGGCTTTCGACCAAAACCAACACGGCTTAAAAACTTCCAGTGGTCAACTGGTTTCATTAGCAGTGCCACCTTACTTGCACCAACATTACTTGATTTGGCAAGCAGCCTGGACAAGGTAATCGTTCCATAGTTTTTATGGTCTTTGACTACGGTCTTTCCTATTTCCAGTTTGCCCGATGTTTCTATCAGCACATTCTTATCAATTACCCGTGCTTCAAGTGCCGCAGCAATCGTTAGGGGCTTTAGGGTAGAACCCGGCTCAAAGGCATCAACCACAGCACGATTACGGGTCTGGTAAGGCTTCATGGAAGCGCGATTATTAGGATTAAACGAAGGCATGCTTGCCATTGCCAGCACTTCACCCGTCTGTGTATCCAGCACCACCACAGAACCAGATTTGGCATTTAACTTATAAACCTCACCTTTTAGCAACTTATACGCATGATACTGGATACGATGATCCAGGCTCAGTTCAACTGCTTTTCCTGGCACCATACGCTCCATATGCTCAACACTCTCAACCAACCGGCCATGGCCATCGCGCACCACACGATTCCTGCCCGCCCTGCCTGCCAGCACCTTATTCATGGAGCGCTCCACACCCTCGATACCTTTATCATCAATATCGGTAAAACCAACCACATGAGCCGTTGTTTCTGCCATGGGATAAAAACGCCGGTATTCACGCAAGGTATTGACAGTAGGGACATTAAGATCGGCAATTTCCTGGGCGCGTTCCGGCTCGACCTGGCGCGCAAGATAATAAAAACGACGCGTCGACAGGGCATTAAGCTTATCCAGCAGACCCCCTTCCTCCATACCCAGTATGGATTCCATTTTCTGCAACTTTCGATCAAGGTCAACCATATCCATTGAGGCTAAACGCGAATCATCGCGGCTTCCCGAATGGATAATTTTCTGCAACTTGTTTCGCACATCAAGCAGTTTTTTGGGATCAACTGATATTGATTCGACCGGGGAACTAATTGCCAGCGACTCACCATTCCTGTCTACAATAACCCCACGGTAAGGTGGTACAGTAACGGTGCGCATCTGGCGCTTATCGGCCTGCGCCTGCAACCAGCTTTGCTGAAAAACCTCCAGATAACCCGCACGAAACAGCAATACACCGATACCCAGCAATAGCACCAGCATTAACACCAGACGCCGCCCCCGATAAACGGGCGGTAACGCATACTGTGATGATTTACGTTTAGTCACTTAACGTCACCCTGGTTAAAACGACTGGCTTAGATGCACTGGTAACATCTACGGCAGTATCAATAAGGCCAACATACCCGCCCAGGGGCTCCCTGATTATCTGGATATCTGATGTCTTGGGAATATGCATACCAAGATCCCAGCGCGCCTTCCTTTCTACACTAACCTGGTTTAATGCTGTACCCTGTTCCAGCTTAAGACGGCTCCACCTGGCAGCCAACACATCACGTTCTTTTTCTAGCTTCTGCGCTTCAACAAACAGGCTCCTTGCCTCGTGCCTGTGAACCACCGTCTTAATAGCAACAAAAACCACCGTCACAAACAAAACCGGCAATAAAATCAATTTCCAGTTAATCATGGAATCCATACCAGATTTGGGCCTAGCCGTTACCGGCAAAGATAATTTTGGATTTGTCTTACTCATGCATACATTCTCAAGTTTTCACTTATCAAACCAGGGTTTACTCGCGCCATAAACTTTACTATCGCCTTTCAGCCACACGCATAATCGCGCTGCGCGACCTCACATTTACAGCAATTTCGCCTTTTGAAGGCTTGATGGGCTTACCTACCAACTTATAATCAGGCACAAATAACTGATTATCCATGACAGGCAAACCGCGCGGAATACTGGGAGCACGCGAATGTGATTTTAAAAAACGCTTCACAATACGATCTTCCAGCGAGTGAAAACTAATCACCACCAAACGTCCTTCGGTTGCCATAAACTCTAACGAGCTGTTCAAACACTCATGTAAATCATCAAGCTCACGGTTTATGAATATCCGTATCGCCTGAAAGCTTCGAGTTGCCGGATGCTTGCCCGGTTCTTTTCTCTGAGCCTTGCGTGGTATTGCAGCAGTTATTATGTCAGCCAACTGTAAAGTCGTACTGATGGGGGTTTCTGCTCT
>CAZPEE010000057.1:0-11048 GCA_964585525.1 uncultured Cocleimonas sp. | reverse complement strand
AGAGTATTGGGGCATTTAATCTTACCTGTTTTGTACGATTATTTAAGGATTTTTAATTCAACGCGCCTGTTTTTAGCACGATTTTTTCTGGTCTTGTTGTTGGTAACCGGCTTGCTTTCACCATAACCTTTTGCCGTAATGTTTTCTGCTTTGACGCCTTTTCGGATCAGGTAAATCATGACCGTGTTGGCTCGGCGTTGAGATAGGCGCTTGTTGATTCCGGCAAAACCCTGGCTATCCGTGTGGCCGGCAACTTCAATTTTAAGGTTAGGGTTTTTCTTTAAGGTTTCAGCAGCCGCATCAAGGATGGGTAAAGATGCTGGGGTTAATTTAGCTGAGCCCAGTCTAAAGTTGACGCCTTTGAGCGTAATATTTTCACTTGCGGTACAACCAAAATCATTAACACTTGCGCCAGCTGCGGACTCCGGGCATAAATCACTGGCATTGGGTACGCCGTCTTTATCGGTGTCATCTTTATTAGCAACATCATTTTGAGCCGTTTGCTGGTCTTTAGGGCAGCCCTGTTCGTTTACATGGCTTCCAAGCGGAGATTCTGGACATTGGTCAATATTATCAGCAACGCCATCGTTGTCTTTATCGGCAACACAACCTTGCGCATTAACGCTTGCGCCTTCGGGTGAGAATGGGCATTTGTCAGATTTATCCAGCACGCCGTCCTTGTCACTATCAGCCGTTGCACTGGCAAGTTCGGCTGTCAATTGCTCATTTTTAGCACCCAGGTTTTTATATTCTTCTTTTAGTTGTGCAAGTTCTGCGGAAACAGCCATTAAGCCGGCAAGTTTTTGTGCCTGCGAATCCGAGTTGTTTTTAAGTGCAGCAATCTCTGTTTTCAGGGTGGCGTTTTTTTCTTTGGCAGCAGCAATTTCTTTGCCAAGTTCATCGCTTTTCGCTTTACAGCTTGCAAGCTCGTTTTTTATTTTTTCTATCCCTGCCAGTTGTTGCTCCAGGGTTTTCGTTTTATTTTGAGATGCCTGGTAGGCTTGTTGCAATGCCAGCAACTGAGAGGTGGATTGTTTTAATCCGAATATGGTTTTATTTTTATTTTTGTCCTCTTCTTTGAGTTTTGATAGTTGTGCCTGAATATCTTCGTTGGCAGTACGTAGTTCAGCAAGTTGTTTTTTTAGTGCTTCTGTTGTTGCTACTTGCGCATCTTTTTGCTGTTGCAGGTTTGCAGCATTTGTTTTGTACTGTTCAAGTTCTGATTTTAATGCTTGTAGCTGCACCAGTTGTTGTTCCAGAACTTTGGTTTTATTTTGTTGAGCCTGGTATGCCTGCTGGATTTGGGCAAGTTGTGAAGATGACTGTTTAAGCCCGTAAATGGTTTTATTCTTGTTTTCAGCATTTGCCTTTAATGTGGCTAGTTCCGTTTTAAGTTTTTTATTTTCAGCGTAGATACCATTCAGTTGCATTCCCATTGCATCAAACTGCTTCTTTAATGCATCGAGTTGCTCTTTTGATTGCTTAGCCTCTAGCAGCGCCTTTTCTGTTTTTGTTTCGGATGCTTTAATGGTTTCTGCCGAACTTTTTAGTAGCTCATTTAATTTTATTTTTAGCGCCTGATTGCTTGCTGTTGCATCAGCAAGTTGTTTTTTTAGTGCGTCAAGGTCTTTGTTGGTACTCCCCAGTAACATTAATTGCTGAGCCTGGCTTTTGGAGGACTCCATTGAGGCCTTAAGGCGGTTTTTTAAAGCAGCCAGTTGTTTTTTAAGCTCGGTGTTCTCCTTTTCCAGCATCGAAATCATGGTTTCGGATGTTTGTTTTAAGCTGGCAAGGTTATTTGCTAAAGCATGTGTGTCAGTCTGATTGCTTGCTTTATTTTCCGACATCATTTCCAGCGATGTAACGCTGTCTTGTAGCTGGTTTTGCGTGTCTTTCAGTGTTTGGGTGAGTTCTGCTATTTTTTTACGAGAAGCTTCAGCGGCAAGGTTGTAATGCTCCTGCAAGGTATTTAGTTTGTCTTCATACTCATTACATGCGGCTGCTGGCGCAACGGGTGGCAATGGTAGGAGTGGGGGCATGGGAGCGGCTGGAGCAACGTCATAAAATGGTCCAGGGGGAGGGACTAAAAATGGCGCAGGTGGCATTGTCCCTGGAAGCATTGGAGTAGGAGCGTATGGCATTGCCATACCCATATTATTGTTGCTGTTATTTAAAGGAGGCATAGCCATTGGCTCCACAGGAACGGGAATGCACTCTCCCCAGGTAATGGGTATTGGACCATTCCAGACAGGTGCTGGCAAAGGCATGCTTTGCCCACCTTGTCCTGCATTAACCTGGGTGGTAGAAATTGCGATTAAGCTACAGGCTAATAAAGATTTAAGCGAAATTTGCCATGAAATGTTGTGTATATGCTTGAACATTAATGCTCTCCAGAATGTTATTTCCCGCCAAACGACATATCGCGCCGTGCAGCAGCTATGGTAATCGTAAAGCCGGCTATGACATCAATAAAAGACATAACGGCTAAAAATAAAAATACAGAGTTGCTTTTATCACCAATGGTCCAGGGAAAAATCATCCAGGAAACCAGGTAAGCAACAAAAACGATGGTTGATAATGTGTGGTCAACAATCGAAATACTGGTGGTTCGTGTTGATTTGAAAATTTCAATATAAAGTGTCAGCAAACCAAGCAAAACCACAAAGTCTCCCCAGGTTGGCCTCCAAAAGGCTCCTGAGGGTAATTTCACATGAAACAATACATTATTGAGCTTATCAGGAAAATAACCCAAAGAATGCATACCCCAATAACCCACTAAGAGTACGGCAAATAAAGGTAAAAACTTAAATACAAACATAGATCAACACCCCTGGTTCCAGTCGCAATAATTCATTTTAATGGTTGCCAGGGCACAGAACAAACTTTCTAACGTAAATTTGTTCTGTTAAACCGGGGTAATGCATATCTCTGTAGGCTGATACGTCTCAATTTGATGAGTATAACTGATGAAAACTTATAAAGCCTTGAAACGGTTAAAAATTAAACACTTATAGGTTTGACCGTGCCGAAAATATCGGGTAGACCGCCTTTTTTGAATATAAATTAAGCAATGCCAGATGCTTTGTTGAATTAATCGCGGTAGAAATTTCAGGAAGAGCGGTACAGATTGTATAGAAGTGCTGATAAGAGGTGATTAACGGTTTTCCTGTATGGGTAGATAATTTACACATGCTTAAACGCGTGGATGTATGCAAAAGTTTGATGGAGTACATCATCAACTGGCAAGCATCAACCATCTATCAATTTATTAGAAGAGAGATCAACATGGCACATAACAACTCTAAAACGAAATCAGTTAGCTATAAGTGGGCATATTTGCCGCTTGTATTTAGTTCGGCCGCAATTCTTGCAACACAAATCAGTGCGGCACCTTTTTCACAACAATATCAGGAGCCTCGTCAAGTTGGTACGGCCAACTATGAGTATGTTGGCGGGCGCACCCAGGTAGGCGGTTATATTTCTGACGATGGTGATGTTACGGTTGATATTAACCATGCGTTTCATGAAACACAAAACAGTAGTTCCAGCGTTGGCCTTTGGGGTGATGTAGACCTTAAAGGGGATGGTGATACATTGGAAGCCGGTGGTGTCCAACTTAACCATAACTGGGTAGCACGCGATCGTGCCGGCAATGCGACACATGTGAATAAAGTGTTTGCCGCGTATGACCGAAATAAGGATGACCATGATAAAGCAACGGTTGGTTATGGCCAGGAACGTGAGAATTTGTTCTGGGAAGGCCACGCCAGCAAAGGTCTATCCGATAAAAAACTAACCTCGATTGTCGGCCCAAATGGCAAGAAGGTTTATAGCAAGGCCTATGATTATGGCGTTGGCGGCAGTGTGGGTACTTTCCTTAAAGGGTCAAATACACGTGTGCGTGCCGGGCTTGACCATGAGTGGGGTGATGAAGAAGGAGTAGGTGAAGATACACCAACAAACACAACCTTATCAGCAGGTATCGAAAAATTCTTCCAGGGCACGCCGCATAGCGTCAGCCTGGATGTTGCGGCTTCCCGCAAAAATGGTGGTACAGAGATTGCCGGGGCGGATGATACCGATGTAACGGCAAGCCTGGGTTACCATTACGACTTTGGTGGCGCAAGCATTTACCAGCCAGACCAGCGTTACCGCAGGGTGCGTGTAGAAGTGCCTTCAAAAGGCCGTTCCGCACGTTATGTTCGTAAGCCAATATACAAGCGAGTCCCGACTTACAAGACGGTTTCATCTTATGCCAAGAAAACGGTTAAGAAGCCTTACAAGCAATTGGTGAAAAGCACCATGGAACTTGAAGGTCAAACTTTCTTTAAGTTAAACAGCGCAAAATTGATCCCTTCTGCCAAGGCACGCTTGAAGCAGGTTGCCAGTGAAATCCGTAGAAACGGTTACCGTGGTGCTATTCGTATCACCGGAAATACCTGTGGTTTGGGCAATGCTGCGTATGACCAGCGTTTATCAGAGCAACGTGCACGTGCAGTACGGAATTATCTTATTGCCCAGGGCTTTAACCCTGATCACTTGATTGCGCGTGGATTGGGTAAAGGGCATCCTAAATATCCTAATACACCTTCGCAAGGCTTCAAAAACCGCCGGGTTGATATTGAATATGTTACTGAACGTAAAGCCTACAAAACAGGCTACCGCACGGAACAAAAAACAGTTCGTACCGGTACACGCCGTGTAGTCACAGGCTTTAAAAATGTTCCGGCAGGTTATAAAAATGTCATGGTGAGCGGAGGTTATGCCGGCGCACCACGAGTGATCTGGAGAACAGAAGCAATCAAGACATCTCCTGCATGGATTAAGCGTGCGCTACATAACAACATCAAACATGATCGTAATGTAAATACTTATCTGACTACTGCAGGAAATACAACACCTGTAGTTCCGGGTAATACAGCGCCGATAGCTGTTGATGATGTGAGAAGCACAGCGTGTAATACACCAGTCACCATTGATGTGTTAAGTAATGACAGGGACAATGATCTAAATGATACATTGAGCATTGCAAGTTTCACTCAACCAGCACATGGTAGTGTGTCTCAAGGTGCGAATGGCACCCTGATTTATACACCAGATGGTACGGCATGTGGTCAGGCGGATAATTTCACTTATACCATAAGTGATGGAAATGGTGGAACGGCAACGGCAAATGTTACGGTTAACCTGGATGCTGCACCTGCCGGAAATACAGCACCGGATGCGGTAGATGATTACGATACAACCAAGATGGGTGAAGCTGTTACGATCAATGTGCTACAAAATGATACAGATCCTGAAAATGATCCATTAACGATCCAGAGTTTTACCCAGCCATCGCACGGTAAAGTCACACGCGGTGCTAATGGTCGTTTGATTTATACACCAGATGCTGGTTTCTCTGGTCGTGATTCGTTTACTTACACCATCACCGATGGAAATGGTGGAAGTGATACGGCTACGGTTTACATTACCGTACCTGATGCTGGCGGTGCAGAAAATAGCGACCCTAAAGCTAAGGATGACAGGCGCAGTACCGAGTGTAGAACACCTATTACAATTGATGTATTAGCAAATGATTTTGATGCCGATGGCGATAATCTAACGATTACGGATGTTTCAAACTTTAATGATGGAACGGCGGAAATTGTTAATAACAAGATTGTGTTTACGCCAAATGACGATGCCTGTGGCAAAACCGGCAAGTTCACCTACACCATTTCAGATGGTAACGGTGGTACGGATACGGCAAAAGTAAAGATCGAAATTGGTGAAGGTGCTGCTATGAATAAGCCTCCTGTTGCCATGGACGATTCAGCAACCGCAGCTTGTAGCGCTATTACCATTAATGTCCTGGAGAATGACTCTGACCCTGATGGTGATGCATTAAAAATCATGAGCCTTGGTAATACCGATCTGGGTATGGCAGTTATTTCTGGCAACACTATTGTTTACACGCCAGATAAATCATGTGGCCCTGGCACGGATAACTTTAGTTATACGATATCGGATGGTCATGGGCATACAGCTTCAGCCAACGTAGATGTAACGGTTAAAAGTGTGCCGGGTTGTAATACCGATTGTACCGTAGCCGAATCTGACGATGTTACCACGTGGGTTGATGAAACGGTCATGATTGATGTCCTGGCTAACGATGCAGGACGTGGTTTGAAGATCAGGAAAGTTGATGATCCCAAGCATGGTACAGCGAAAATCAGGGGCAACCGCATCAAGTACACGCCAGCACCTGGCTTTACTGGAACCGATAGCTTCTGGTATCAGGTTGTTGATTCAACTGGGTACAAAGATGCTGCACTGATTGTTGTTTATGTCGAAAAAGCATGTGATGCAGGTTCTAAATGTAATTAATCGTTTAACAGGATGTTAATGATCATGGATTGATCAGGAAGCCGCAGTTTACTGCGGCTTTTTTTATGCACAGAAGCCCGGCAGGCTCTTAACCCGGATATTTCATGAAGGCGGTTATTATTTTTGAAATAAGCCAATATTATCAGATGCTTGAGAAGAAAAATGACGAATTTTAAACATTGCAGTTTGTACCTGAATGGTTTTCTGAAAACATCAGCTTCACAGCTTGCACAAAATCGTTCCAGCCATAGCCCTGCTATGGCTGGAACGATGTTTGCACAATCTGTTTTGCTGAATATTTCCAGAAAATCCATTCCCTTCATAAAATATCCGGGTTAACCCGGATATTTTATGAAACATCCTGGCTAAAAATAAAAGGTAGTTTTTCTCAGACAAATCCGCTTATTTGTATTTGTTTACTGATAACAGGGCATCGCTACAGCAGGCTTAAGCATCATAATAAGCCCACTTGAGTTGCCTGTGTGCGGATAAATTCTTCTGCAGTCGCTCATAACTTAATATCTCCAAACTGGGAACACAATAAAATGACTAACAAAATCAACAAGACAAAGAAAACGGCAAAGTGGGTCTATTTACCACTTGTTTTTACTTCGGCAGCAATTCTGGCAACTCAGGTCAGTGCAGTACCTTTGGGTAACCAGCGTTATGACGAAGCCAAACAAGTTGGTGCGGCTAACTATAATTATGTTGGTGGGCGTACCCAGGTTGGTGGATATATTACCGATGAAGGTGATGTGAGTGCAGATATAAACCATGTCTTTTCAGAAACCAGCAATAGTAGCTCAAGTGTCGGTTTATGGGCGGGTTTTGATATTGATGATAGTGATGGCATTGATGAAGGTGGTGTACAGTTAAATCACAACTGGGTTTCTCGTGACAAGGCGGGTAATGCATCTCATGTTAATAAAGTCTTTGCCGCTTATGATATTAATCGTGATGATCATGCGAAAGCAACGGTTGGTTACGGCCAGGAACGTGAGAATTTATTCTGGGAAGGCCATGTCAGTAAAGGCCTTACCGGTAAGAAAAAAACCAGCCAGACACATAATGGACGTGATGTATCAAGCAAAGCATTCGATTATGGCGTTGGCGGTAGCATTGGTAAGTTTGTCGAGAGTTCAAATATGCGTATCCGCGCAGGTATTGACCATGAATGGGGCGATGATGTTGCTTCGGCCTTTAATGGTCAGCGAGCAGAAGATACTGCAACCAATACCACATTATCTGCCGGCATTGAAAAATTTTTCCAGGGTACGCCTCATAGCGTGAGCCTGGATGTTGCCGCTTCACGCAAAGATGGTGGTACACAGATAGCAGGTTTTGATGATACGGATTACACCGCAAGCCTGGGTTATCATTATGATTTCGGCGGTGCAAGCATTTACCAGCCTGATAGGAAATACCGTCGTGTACGTGTTGAGGTTCCTGGTAAGGCACGTCCCGCACGTTATGCACGCCAACCAATATACAAGCGCGTGGCGACTTACAAAACGGTTCCTACCTATGGTAAGAAGACCGTTAAGAAAGGTTACAAACAATTAGTGAAAAGCACCATGGAACTGGAAGGGCAGACTTTCTTCAAGTTGAACAGCGCCAAGCTGATTCCTTCGGCTCAAACACGGTTGAAGCAAATCGCTAACGAAATTCGCAAACACGGTTATCGTGGTGCAATTCGTATTACCGGTAATACCTGTGGTTTAGGTGATGCAACATATGATCAAATCCTTTCTGAAAAACGTGCAAAGGCTGTGCGTAACTTCTTGATCAAGCAAGGCTTTAATCCTAATAACCTTATTGCCCGAGGTTTGGGTAAAGGCCATCCAAAATATCCTAATACACCGGATCAAGGCTTTAAAAACCGTCGTGTTGATATTGAATTTGTTACCGAAAGAAAAGATTACAAAACAGCCTACCGTACAGAGCAGAAAACTGTTCAAACAGGTTCACGTCGTGTAGCAACAGGCTTTAAGAATGTACCTGCCGGTTTCAAAAATGTTCTGATAGACAGTGGCGCACCGGGTACACCGCGTGTGATCTGGAAAACCCAGGCAATCAAAACTTCACCAGCATGGGTGAGGCGCGCACTACATAACAACATTAGACATGATCGTAATGTCAATACCTACTTTACAACGGCTGGAAGCACTGTTGAGCAACCTCCTGTTCCTCCGGTGCCTGTTAATGTAGCTCCTGTTGCGACAGATGATAAAGTGAATACGGCCTGTGCTGATCCGGTCGTGATTGATGTGTTGAGTAATGATAGCGATGCCGATGGTGATGTATTATCAATCGTGAGCTTCACAGACCCTGCCAATGGTACGGTGATTAAAAATGAGGCTGGGCAACTTATTTATACACCCAATGATAATGCCTGTGGTTTATCAGATACGTTTGAATACACTATCACGGATAATAACGGCCATACGACAACAGCGCTTGTGACGGTGCATATCGCAGCTGCTCCCCAGGAGCCAGGAACACCAGAACAACCCGGAACTCCAGAGCAACCAGGTACTCCAGAACAGCCAGGTACTCCAGAAGAACCCGTAAAGCCGGAAGAACCTGGAACTCCACAGGAGCCAGGCACTCCAGAAGAGCCAAATACAGGCAATGCGCCCGTAGCAAATAACGATAGATCAAGTACGCAATGTCAAACACCAGTCACCATTGATGTGCTGGATAATGATACCGATGCTGAAAATGATATTTTAACGATTACGGATATCTCAGGCGTTGATAACGGTACAGCAATTATTTCGGGCAACAAGATCATCTTTACGCCAAACAGTGCCGCTTGTGGTAAAACTGAAAAGTTTAGCTATACCATTATTGATGGTAATGGTGGCAAATCAACAGCGACAGTTCGTGTCGATGTTGCTGAAGCGGATGGTAAGCCAGATGGTGGCGATAACGGTGACAACGGCGACAACAATGTTGCTCCCGTTGCAGCGGATGATCATGCCTCAACAGAATCTGGCGGCAGTGTAAAGATTGCTGTGTTGAGCAATGATTCAGATGCTGATGGTGATGACTTATCAATAAAGGATTTTTCACAGCCAGCGAATGGCATGGTGATTATCGCCAACAACAAGCTAGTCTATAAAGCGAATGATGGCTTTACCGGCACAGACAGCTTTACTTATACCATTACGGATGGCAATGGCAATACTGATACAGCGACGGTTACGGTAACGGTGGCTGGCGCAGATGATGGTAGCTGTAACAGCGACTTGATGAAATGTACCATAGCCATGCCAGACAGTGCTTCAACGCTTGAAGGTGAGTCGGTAACGGTCAATGTGCTGGACAATGATAATGGCAGTGGCTTGAGCATTGGTGATATTGATGACCCCGCGCATGGTACGGCAACACGTGTTGGCAATAGCATTAAATACACACCAGCCGCTGGCTTTACCGGTACAGACAGTTTCTGGTATCAGATTATAGATGCAACGGGTTACAAAACCTCTGCAGAAATTACCGTGACGGTATCGGCCAATGGCAAAGGAGGTGGAGGTGAAACCCCAGCTCCCATTACGACAGTAGCCAAGCCTGATAGCGCATCAACCGTTGCAGGCGAAGCGGTAAGTATTGATGTATTGTCGAATGATGCCGGTACGGGGCTAACGATTGGTGATATTGATAATCCAGCACATGGTACGGCAACACGTGTTGGCAATAGTATTAAATATACGCCAGCAGCAGGCTTTTCGGGTACAGACCGATTCTGGTATCAAATTATTGATGCTACAGGATATAAAGACTCTGCCGAGATTAGTGTTGTAGTGACTCCTGCAGTGTCAAACCCGGATCCAATTGTTGTGAATAATGACACGGCGTCAACCACTGAAAATAAAGGTATTTTGATTGATGTACTGGCGAATGACAGTAATGGCTTGACGATAACCAGGGTTAATTCATCAGCGAATAGTTTTGCAGAAATCGTTAATGGCAAAATCTCTTATCTGCCAAATAATGGTTTTAGTGGTGTAGATACCATTAGCTATGAAGTGAAAGATGCGCATGGCCAGACGGGACAAGCCACGGTAAGAATCACTGTGACAAAAGTTGTAACAACGCCAAATCGTGCACCTGATGCGGTTGAAGATGCACCACAAACTGATATCAATAAAGCAATTACTGTTGATGTACTCGCGAATGATACGGACCCGGATGGTGATGCTTTAACGATAACCAGTGTTACACAACCACAACAAGGTCGCGCTGCGATTGTTGGTAACAAGATTGTTTATACACCCAACGGAACTGTTGGCAGCATGTCGATGACTTACACCATTTCTGATGGCCACGGTCATTCTGATAGCGCCGTATTGACCATTGCAGTGACTGATCCAAATGATGGCAATAACCATTTTCCTGTCATCCGCAATGAAAATGTTACAGTAAAACAAGGTGAATCAATCTTGATTGATGTACTTGCCAATGATACTGACCTGGATGGTGATACACTGATACTTGATGAGGTCGATAGTGGCAGCAATGGCATTACCGAAAAAGTGAATGGAAAGATTCGCTATACCCCGGTTCAAGATAGTAATGGAAATTACGGAACAAGCGACTCATTTTACTACGGTGTGCATGATGGACATGGGCACAATGGTTCAGGACTTGTGACGGTGACTATTGTTCCTTAAACC
>CAZPEE010000056.1:0-11068 GCA_964585525.1 uncultured Cocleimonas sp. | reverse complement strand
GGAAAGCTGCGGCTTTTAAATCCTTCGACCAGCACCAGGTCAAGTGAATCGGTTTGCAGGTGGCTTAATGCCTGTTCCAGTGAGGAATCTTCCTGTTGGGGTAGTTCGACAATGAGGGAGGTGCGCTGTGGCGATGCCAGGATGGTTTGTTGTGCGCCTGCTTTTCTTAGTTTGTAGCTGTCTTTTTTGGGGTTATCAAGCTCGATATTGTGGTGCGAATGTTTGATAACGCCAATACGGATACCTTTGTTATTGAGTAACGGGATAAGCTGGGTGAGCAGGGTGGTTTTGCCAGTTCCGCTAAAGGCGGCAAAGCCAAGCAGGGGGATGGGGAAATCAATCCTGGTATCGTTCATTGGGTGTCCAGTGGGAAAGGTCGCTATCCGGGTTGAATACCCAGTTATGGGGTTCTGGAAAAGGTGATTTTCGCAATATTTTTAAGTAAAGGTCGCGTGGGATATTTTCACTGCCCATACTGACCAGATGTGAGTTTTCTATTTGACAGTCTATCAGTGAATAGCCCCACTGTTGCAAGTGCCAGGCGAGTGCGATGAAGGCGATTTTGGATGTGTCTCGTTCGCTGCTGAACATGGATTCGCCACTAAAAATGCCACCCGTTGCCACGCCATATAAGCCGCCGACCAATTCATTTTTGTGGTTCCAGACCTCGACACTGTGTGCCACCCCTAATTCATGGAGACGCCGGTAGGCTAGATTCATTTCGTTGGTAATCCAGGTGCCACCGGTATTCTGGCGCGGTGCTGCGCAGGCTGCAACAACGCCAGGGAAATCACTGTCAAAACGGATTGTGTAGCCTTTGCGTTGCAGGCTGCGAATGGTTTTGCGCAGGCTACGGCGTAATTTTATTTTATGTGGAAACAATACAGCACGTGGGTCCGGGCTCCACCAGTAGATGGGTTCATCCGGGTTATACCAGGGGAAAATCCCGGCGCTGTAGGCGTTGACCAAGCGGGTAGGGGAGAGATCCCCGCCCAGCGCAAGCAGCCCATTCGGTTCCTTCCAGGCCATTTCCACAGGGGGGAATGGCTCATCACTTGCGTGTGGGTCAAGGAGTGCGAGAGAGGCTTTTTGTGACTTCATGGTTATTCTGTTTAGGTGTCGTTTTAATCAATCTTTTTTGTCTGCAGTCAGTTTGTCGAGGTATTTCTCGGCATCCAGTGCTGCCATACAGCCTGTTCCGGCGGAGGTGATCGCCTGGCGGTAAACATGGTCCATAACATCGCCTGCCGCATAAATACCTTCTACACTGGTTTGTGTTGCATTGCCGCTAGTCCCGCTTTGTACAGCGATGTACCCACCGTTCATGTCCAGTTTTCCTTCAAACATACTGGTATTGGGTTTGTGGCCGATGGCGATAAAAATACCGTGTACGTCAATCTCCTGTGTCTCATTGGTTTTGACGTTTCTAAGTCGCATCCCGGTCACACCCGCATCATCGCCTAAAACTTCTTCCAGTACATTGTCCCACATCAACGTTATGTTACCTGTTTGTGCTTTTTCCAGAATCTGGTCGCGCAGTATTTTCTCTGAGCGTAGTTCATCCCGACGATGAACCAGTATGACTTCTTTGGCAATATTGGAAAGATAAAGTGCTTCTTCAACCGCGGTATTGCCGCCACCAATCACGGCAACCTTTTGATTTTTATAAAAGAAGCCATCGCACGTTGCACAGGCAGATACGCCACGGCCTTTGAATTTTTCTTCGGATTCCAGCCCCAGGTACATGGCCGATGCGCCAGTACAGATGATCAGTGCATCACAGGTATAGCCACAGGTTCCACCGGCAAGTTTTAATGGGCGTTCACTAAAATCGACTTCCGTGATGTAGTCAAAAATAATTTTGGTATCAAAGCGCTCGGCGTGTTTTTTCATGCGCTCCATCAGTTCCGGGCCTTGTACGCCTTCGTTATCGCCCGGCCAGTTGTCCACGTCAGTCGTAGTCATCAACTGTCCGCCTTGTTCCATACCCGTGATGAGCACCGGGTTGAGGTTGGCGCGTGCAGCATACACTGCAGCAGTATAGCCTGCAGGGCCAGAGCCAAGGATGATCAGGGGGTAATGAGGGCATTGGTTCATGTGGTTCTCCAAATCTATGGTTAATGTGAGTAGCGGGCAGGTTCCCGTTTCTACGGATACTACTATGCTATGTAAAGTTGCAAATAAGGTAAAGCATTGTGTGAATATAATCCTGGCCGGGTTAAATAAATAGATCATGAATTCGTTGTTAACTATTCATTTTTATGGCTAAAACCTTTATACTAAGCGCTAAATTCATTTGGGGGTCAAATGGGTTTACAATTTTCACACACTGTTTTTACAAAACAACACGCGGCTAACATTCGGTTATACACGTATTAATGATATGTAAATTGCCGGATTTATTTGATTGCTATTTGTCTATCAAAAAATAATAGATTGGTACATTGGCAACATTATAAGGAAATAGGGGAATCACATTGGCAGCAAAACGCACCCGGGCTAAGAAAGCCCCAGCTAGAAAAACGTCTGCAAAAAAAGCAGCGCCGACACAAAAGCTTACTTCACAGAAACTAAACGCACAGAAAAAAGGCAGCCTGGTTCAGACGACCATTCTGGTTCTATCATGTGTTACGGCGGTTATACTGTTGGCTTTGCTGACGTATAATCCGAATGACCCTGGGTTATTCCATCATGATTCCCATGCGGTTGTTACCAACAAGGCTGGCAGTTTGGGCGCATACCTTGCCAGTGTACTGTTTGGCTTTTTCGGGCATGTTGCTTATTTAATTCCGGTGGCTTTTCTGGTCTCGGTGCTTTTATTGTTCCGTTCCGCCAAGCAGCAGAATGGCGGCATCAATACCGGGATTACAGTCTTTGGTGTGTTTCTGGCGCTGGTTTCAGGCTGTGGCCTGGCAACCCTGCTTTGGCCCGAGAGTCATTTGATCTACAAGGCAGGTGGCTTGCTGGGGCTTGGCATCGCTAAAACCTTTGTTAGCATGCTGGGTGATTTGGGGGCGACCTTGTTGTTGTTTTCCTTGTTTATTGCGGGCATTACACTGTTTGCCGATATCCGTTGGCTGTCCCTGATTGATAAGATCGGCGATGCAATTATGGGCGTCATTGAGTTGTTTACAAGTTTTTCCAGCTCACCTAAAACAGCAGCTGCGGGTATTGATTCAAACCAGGTTCCTTTTGCTGATTATGAAGAGCCTGCGCCAGTGATGCAAAAAACAACGCAAGAAATGCCACAAACATCGCCAGCTTCACAGCAGGGCTCTGCAGCAGGTTCTTCCACGAGTATGCTGGGTGCTTTGGGTGCAGGTTTTGCCGGATTATTTGCCTGGCGTGAAGCAAATTCCAGGCAAACGCCTAAGCAAGATCATGACTCACCAATGCCCTATGCGGATTCCATGTCTCTGGAGCCACATTTGGAAACGCCACCGGAGTCTATTGTGCCGGTATCACAAAGACAAGAACCTGTGCTGGGTTTCCCCGACCATATGGCGCTGGATAATGCGGATGCTTCGGTACAACATATCGAAAACCCGGATTTGGGTATTGCGATTACCACCAAGAATTATTTGAATGATGGTTTTGAGGTTGATTCAAATGCGCCCGATATCAGTACAGGCGTAGCATCTGACAAAGCTGTCAAAGCGAAGAAAAAACTCTTTGCCAATAAGTCAAATAAGGCGAATAAAACTAAACCTAAATCTGCCTCAAGCAAGGCAATTCCACTGGACAAGGCAATCACCTTGCCACCACTGAGCTTGTTAAACCCGCCACCGGTTAATCAGGGACATCATTCCAAGGAGCAGTTGGAAATTCATGCGCGTAATATCGTCACAGCCTTGGAAAGTTATGGTGTTCGCGGTGTCAAGGTTGATTGTTATTACCCTGGACCAATTATTACTCGCTATGAATTATTACTGCCACCTGGAACCAAGGTGAGCAAGATCACTGGCCTGGCGCAGGATATGGCGCGCAATATGTGTGTTTCCAGAATTCGTGTGGTAGAAGTGATACCCGGTAAAACCACGATTGGCATAGAAGTACCGAATGAAAAGCGTGACCTGGTAGCGATTAGCGATGTGCTTGGTTCCAGGGTTTATCAAGAGACAGCTTCACCACTCACCATGGTGCTGGGCAAGACCATTGCAGGTAAACCGGCAATTGCCGATATGGGGCGTATGCCACACTTATTGATCGCAGGTACGACTGGCTCGGGAAAGTCTGTGGGTGTTAATGCGATGTTGATTAGCCTGCTTTACAAGGCAACACCCGAAGAAGTTAAACTGATCCTGATTGACCCTAAAATGCTTGAATTGAGTATTTATGAGGGTATACCGCATCTGCTAACCCCGGTTGTCACCGATATGAAGGATGCTGCCAATTCACTACGTTGGGCAGTGGGCGAGATGGAGCGTCGTTATGCCTTGATGTCACACCTCAAGGTAAGAAACATTGCAGGCTACAATGAGAAGGTTAAAAAGGCCATAGCCAGTGGCAAGCCGATTATGGACCCTACCTTTGACCCAACCCAGCATATTGATGTAATGCCTAAAATTCTTGAACCGCTGCCTTACATTGTGATTGTGATTGATGAATTTGCCGACATGATGATGGTGGTTGGTAAAAAGGTTGAAGAGCTGATTGCTCGCCTTGCACAAAAGGCACGTGCGGCAGGTATCCATCTGATCCTGGCTACCCAGCGTCCTTCGGTTGATGTGATTACCGGTTTGATCAAGGCAAATATTCCTTCGCGTATAGCCTTCCAGGTTTCCACCAAGGTGGATTCACGTACTATTCTTGACCAGGGCGGCGCAGAAGCGTTGCTGGGCCATGGTGATATGTTGTATTTGCCACCGGGTACGGGACTGCCGCAGCGTATCCATGGAGCCTTCGTGGATGATAGTGAAGTGGAAGACGTGGTTAACTTTTTGAAACTGCAAGGGGAACCTGAGTATGTCGAAGAGGTCTTATCCGATACGGGATCATCTGATGCGATTCCGGGATTGGAGCCTCTGGCAGAGTCAGAAACGGACGCGCTATACGATCAAGCGGTAGCGATAGTCACTGAAAGCCGCCGTGCTTCGATCTCCTACGTACAACGTCGCCTCAAAGTAGGTTACAATCGTGCCGCATCAATGATCGAAGATATGGAAAAGGCAGGTGTCGTGAGCGCAGTACAGTCTAACGGTACACGAGAAGTATTAGCTCCCGAGCCGCCTAAACCATGATTTTATGCCATTGTTAAAAATGGTATAAGTTTAGAAGGCTACAATTTATGAGAAAATTATTATCAGGCATCACCTTATCAGGGATGTTATTAACGGGTATTAGCCAGTTTGCGTTTGCAGCACCGGATGCGGCACGTCAACAACTGAATAGGTTTTTTACCCAGATGAATAGCTTGCAGGGTAATTTTAGCCAGCAGGTCTATAGCAAAAAAGGCCAGGTTATTCAAAATGCCAAAGGCACAATAGCCCTGAACCGGCCTGGCAAATTCCGCTGGGTTTATACCAGCCCTGATCCACAAACTATCGTGGCTGATGGCCGAAATATCTGGATTTATGATGAAGACCTGGAGCAGGTCACTATCAAGCCCATGCGCGCAGCCATCTCAGCGGCTCCGATTGCGCTCCTCACCCGTAAACAATCACCCGATGCACAATTTATTGTAAAGCCAATGAGCACCAAAGCCGGGGGCTTGAGCTGGTTTCAACTGACACCCCGCAAGAAAAGCAAAGATTTTAAAGATGTCCAGATTGGTTTGAATAACAACGGTATCCGCCAGATGATCATGTTCGACCAGCTAGGGCAGAAAACCGTGATCCAGCTCAATGTTAAAAGCAACGTGCCGATTAGTGGCAATACCTTCTATTTTAAGCCACCCGCCGGGGTTGACGTGATAGGTAAACCTTCCTGATGGAGTGCACTTTAGAGTTGTAAATAAAAAAACGGCCACAAGGCCGTTTTTTTATGTTTACCAATATCGTCATGCGTTTTTGTGATACGGCACATGGTAATGGGCGATCAATTGCATAATCAGTTGCAAGGCTCAGGTATAAGCCTATGCTTATATTTCACGAGATTAACCCAGATTAATGTAAAAAAACCAGGCAACTTTTAGTATAGCTGCTATATATTAGGAATAACATAAACCCGTTTTTTAAGTATAAAAATTATCCAAAAAAAGATTTCCGCAGGAGAATACTATGATTTCTTATGATGAATTAAATAACCAAAACCACAAAATAACCGAATTATCGAATGTACTGGCAGTATTGATAAAAGATCGCACCTTGTGTGACTCGGATACCTGTTGCACGTTGTTTTATAACTACATGGACAAGGTTAACGAGCACATGCAGCATGTAGACTCAACGCTTTATACCGGTTTATTACGAGATGCTTCCAATGAAGCGAATAACACAGCCAACAATTTTATGTCGGGCTCGCAAGAAATAAAACGCATTATGAAAAGCTATGTAAGAAAATGGTGCGATAAACAACATAAAGGGCTGGCAATTGGTGCCCAGCATGAGCAATTCTTGAGAGAGACAGATGAAATGTTTGAAATGATTCTGAACCGTGTCCAGGATGAGATGGAGCACCTTTATCCGATGGTAAGAAAAATCGAATCTGCAGCCTGATTTTAACCAGTATTCAAAACATTAAGCCCGCTTGTCGCGGGCTTTTTTGTTTCTCAGGGTCTTACATAGGTATAACCTTGTTCCTGTAGCTCAATAATTCGTGCAACCCCTGCATGCACGACGTTGACACCTTCGACCAGTTTGGGCATGAAGCCGGTTTTTTCCTTGATAGAATGCATGGTGTTGCCACAGGCACTGAATTTTACATCCTGATAAGTCAGGCTGCTGATACGTGATGCCAAGGTGTGGTTTTTGGTCAGCATCCTTAATCCAGGGCCGTAAGCAACAATCTCTATATCAATATTATCCATGCCATAGTGTTTTTGCAGGTTAACCGCATTGTTCAAAGCAATTTGTTGTACTCTTAAATCATCGGTACTGACCTGGATCACCAGTTTGTGGTGTTTAGCAGTTTCGTGGGTGTTTTGGGTTTCTTTTTTAGTGTTATTCACGGGCGTTTCAGCTGTTGCAGTCACTGCTTTTGCCGTAGAATCTTCCGCCTTTGCTGTTGCTAATAGTGCACTTGTTAGTATGCTCCCGGTCAAAAGCCCGAATAAAAATAGCAGGCTTAAAAGTGCTTTTTTATTGCTTGCTTGTGGTTGAGGTTGTTGATTGAGTCGAGTATTCATGGAGGATTCCTCGTTTTAAATTTTTTCTACCGTAGTTTGAGACTAGCAAATATTGATCATTAATTCCTGTTAAAATGTTAGTCTAATGTAATTTTCCAAGACTAGTGATTTCTCCCCATGAGCTTCGTCCACCTTCGCCTGCATACTGAATATTCACTGGTAGATAGTACCATCCGCATCAAGCAATTGATGCCAGCCGTAGAAGCGGGCGCTATGCCAGCGGTCGCCATGACCGATCAGAATAACCTGTTTGGCATGGTTAAATTTTACCGTGCAGCGCGCGCACAGGGTTTAAAGCCGATTTTTGGTGTGGACGTGCTTCTTGAAGATGAGGAAGACGAGTCACAGCTGTATCACATGATATTGCTGTGCCAGAATGAAACCGGTTACCACAATGTCACCCGCTTGATATCACAGGCTTACATGAAAGGTCAGAAACTGGGTGTGCCACGGGTTAAGCGCAGTTGGATAAAAGATTTTAGCGATGGCGTAATTGCCTTGTCTGGCGCACGCGATGGTGATATTGGACATGCCTTGTTAGCGGGCAACCAGGCGCAAGCAAAGCAGCGCTTAAGCGAATGGCGCGAGGTATTCCCGGATCGTTACTACCTGGAATTGCAACGCACGGGTAGAACCGGCGAGGATGACTATCTACACGCCGCCGTAGCACTTGCCGCAGAGACTAAAACACCCGTGGTTGCCACCAATGATGTGCGTTTTTTAAGCGCAGAGGATTTTGAAGCACATGAAGCGCGTGTGTGCATCAATAGCGGCTATACCCTGGATGATAATACCCGTCCCAAACATTACAGCGAACAACAATACTTGCGTAGCGCCGAGGAAATGGTCGAGCTGTTTTCCGATATTCCCGAAGCGATTGAGAATACCCTGGAGATTGCCAAACGCTGTACCGTTGGCTTAACGCTGGGTGAAAACTACCTGCCTGCATTCCCGATTCCAGAGGGGATGACAGAAGAAGAGTATTTCAGCAAACTGTCTAAAGAAGGGCTGGAAGAGCGACTTGAACAGTTATTTGATACATCTGCTGATGACTTTGCCGAGATTCGCAAACCGTATGATGAGCGCCTGCAAATCGAACTGGATGTGATCAATGATATGGGCTTTCCCGGTTACTTCCTGATAGTTGCTGATTTTATCCAATGGTCTAAGGATAACGATATTCCGGTCGGCCCAGGCCGTGGTTCTGGCGCGGGTTCGGTGGTTGCCTATGCCTTGAAAATCACCGACCTTGATCCGCTTAAGTACGATTTGCTGTTCGAGCGCTTTTTGAACCCGGAACGTGTTTCGATGCCTGATTTTGATATCGACTTCTGCATGGACAAGCGCGACCTGGTGATCGACTACGTGGCACGCACCTATGGACGTGAAAAGGTTTCGCAAATTATCACTTACGGTTCGATGGCGGCGAAGGCGGTGGTGCGCGATGTGGGTCGTATACTCAATCATCCCTATGGTTTTGTCGATCGCATTGCCAAGCTGATTCCGTTTGAGATGAAAATGACGCTCACCAAGGCGATGGACCAGGAACCCGATTTAAAGCAATTGTACGATGAGGATGAAGAAGTACAGGCGCTGATGGATTTGGCACTGAAACTCGAAGGGCTGACCCGCAACGTCGGTAAACATGCCGGTGGCGTACTGATTTCGCCCAGCGAGCTGGTTGATTTTACCCCGCTTTATTGTGAAGAAGGCGGCGGCAGTGTGGTCTCCCAGTTTGACAAGGACGATGTTGAAGCGGTCGGGCTGGTCAAGTTCGACTTTTTGGGTTTGCGTAACCTGACCATTATCGACTGGGCAATTAAAAGCATCAACAAACAGCGCGAAGCAAAGGGCGACGAGCCGATTCGCATCGAAGATATTCCGCTGGATGACGAAAAATCATTTGAGCTTTTGCAGGCCGCCAAAACCACTGCGGTGTTTCAGCTTGAATCCCATGGCATGAAAGAGCTGATCAAGCGACTACACCCGGATGTATTTGAAGACATTATCGCGCTGGTCGCGCTGTACCGTCCGGGACCGTTGCAATCGGGCATGGTGGATGACTTTGTGAATCGTAAAAAGGGTATCGCAAAAGTGACGTATCCGCACCCTGATCTTGAACCCATCCTGAAGCCGACCTACGGCGTTATCGTCTATCAGGAACAGGTCATGCAAATCGCCCAGGTGCTGGCGGGTTACTCGCTCGGTGGTGCGGATATGCTACGGCGTGCCATGGGTAAGAAAAAGCCCGAAGAGATGGCAAAACAGCGCTCCATTTTTATGGAAGGCGCAGAGAAAAACGGCGTTGAATCAGCCAACGCCACCGAGATTTTCGATTTGATGGAGTTGTTCGCCGAGTACGGTTTTAACAAATCCCACTCCGCAGCCTACGCGCTGGTGTCCTACCAGACGATCTGGCTGAAGGCGCATTATCCCGCCGCTTTCATGGCAGCGGTACTTTCGGCCGATATGGATAACACCGAGAAGGTCGTCACCTTTGTGGACGATTGCCATCAGTTTGGTCTGGAGGTTGTCGCGCCGGATATTAACCGCTCCGAATACAAGTTTATCAGCGAAAATGAAGGCAATGTGATTTTTGGCCTGGGCGCAATCAAAGGTGCAGGCGAAAGCGCGATCAATGAGATTTTGCAGGAACGCGAAGCGAATGGGCCGTTTAAATCATTGGCTGAAATGTGCCAGCGGGTTAAAAGCCGCAAAATCAGCAAACGGATTCTGGAAACACTGATACGCGCAGGTGCCTTTGACAAACTGGGAACAAACCGCCGCAGCCTGCTGGAAGGGCTGCCGGAAATTGTACGCATTGCGGAACAGCAGCACCGTGATGAGGACATTGGGCAAAATGATTTATTCGGCGGTTCGCTTGCCGTGGTACAGGATGAAAAAGTCACGCCGAATCTGGAAGAATGGGATGAGAAAGTCCGCCTGCGTTATGAAAAGGAAGCGATTGGACTGTATCTGACCGGTCATCCGCTGGATGCTTACCAGGCTGAAATTGAGCAATTACGCTCGCGTACTTTAAAAGAAATGGCAGAGGATGACGGTACTCAAAAATACCAGAAAAAGCCGATTACGCTGGTGGGTCTGGTTTCGGCAATTCGCACCCAGACCACTGATAGGGGCAAGCGCGCTTTCGTTACGCTGGATGATAAAACCGCCTACTACGAAGTGTTTATTTTTAGCAATATCTTAGAAGAATATGAAGAGGCGATCCAGAAAGAAGAAGTGCTGGTGGTTGAAGGCACACTTAATTCAGATTACCAAACCGGCGCAGTACGCTTGCGGGTTGAAGCGCTGTATAACATCGAAAGTGCGCGCAACCAGTTTTTAAGGCGTTTGCTGATTAATGTCGAGAAAAAACAGACGGCCAATGGGCTACTGGACAAGCTGGATGAACTCTTACCCACGCAAACACAGAACACCACATCTGGCACTTGCCCAGTCTTTATCGCCTATGAAACGGATGATGCCAAAGCCGAAATCCGCCTTGGCTCAGATGTTTGTGCGCCACTGAGTGATGAGGCGATCAAGCAGCTAAAGAAAACACTCGGGGATGACCGCGTTAGTCTGGTTTATTAATGATGTTTTACCACGAAGGACACAAAGGACACGAAAAGAAAAACCGTTTAAATACGTCGTGCGCGTCTTGTTCTTCATGGTTTAAGTTTTTATCCGTATGTTGTTAATCCTGGGCGGAACCGCCGAAGCTAAAATGCTTGCTAAAGCACTTCACCAGCAAGGCATAGATGTCATCTACAGTATCGC
>CAZPEE010000055.1:0-11113 GCA_964585525.1 uncultured Cocleimonas sp. | reverse complement strand
TGGCTGCCTGATGTTATCAAAACGGGGCTCGAATACGTGTTATGGCCTTTGTTTGCGGCATTAATACTGATTGCGGTTTATTATACGTTTACCATTGTTGCCAACCTGATTGCAGCACCGTTTAACTCGGTTCTGGCAGAACGTGTCGAGCAAAAACTAAAAGGCTTGCCTGTCACTGAGTCGCAAGGCTTCAAGGCGCTGATTGGCACCATAGGTAAAACACTTGGCAGTGAAACTAAAAAACTGTTCTATATGTTGAAGTGGCTGCCCGTATTGTTGGTCATTAGTGTTATTCCGGTGTTGAATTTTATCGCACCGTTTGCCTGGGCTGCCTATGGTGCCTGGATGCTGTCACTGCAATATAGCGATTATGCGATGGGCAACCATGAGCTGTTTTTTAAAGATGAACTGATCCTGCTAAGAAAAAACCGGGCAGTTTCTCTGGGTTTTGGTGGTGCCTTAACCGTTATGATGATGATCCCTGTGCTTAATTTTTTCGTGATGCCGGTGGGTGTTGCGGGTGGCACGGCTTTTTGGGTGAAGAAGCTTTCTAAACTACATAAATTAACCGATCAATCTGCCTGATAAATAAACACTTTCAAGCCTTTGTCCTGTGCTTCAACAAATACTGCGGGTGCTTTGATTTCTTCTACAAAGTGGTATTTTGGCGCGTGCGTTTGCATCTGTTCCAACATAAAATCACGGCTGGATTTACCGTTTAACTCCGGCGCGTTCAAGCACATCAACAAGGTCGCATTGGGCGACATAAACTGATCCAGGCGGCGCATGATTTTGGGGTAATCGCGTTCAATATTGACACTGCCTTTTTGTAGCGTTGGCGGGTCACAAATCAGTAAATCAAACGGCCCACGTTTTTTTAAGCGTCCGAAGGATTTAAAAATATTCAACTTTTCAAAGGTTACCCGTGGTAACGGCTGTTTGTTTAACTGGTGGTTTTTCCGCCCAACGCCCAGTGCCGCGCTACTCATATCAATATTCACTACTGATTGCGCTTCCCCCGCGATAGCGGCAACCGAGAAGCCGCAGGTGTAGGCAAACAGGTTGAGCACACGCTTGTTTTTGCTATGCTCGCGTACCCAGCGCCTGCCATTGCGCATATCCAGAAACAGCCCGGTATTGCGCGCCTTGCCAAGACTGACCTGGTAATGCAAGCCATCCTCCTGGATAGTCAGGGCGCTAATGGCTTCACCCCGGATAATATCTACCGGCCCCGCCAGTTGGTAGCGATGCTGTAGCTGTACGCTTTTGCAGCCGGGCAATTTATCCAGCAGTTCATCAGCCAGCGCTTCAACTTGTTTGGCTGGTTCCGCTGCAAACAGCGTGACCAGCGCAACGGGTGGCAGCCAGTCGATACTGACATGATGCAAGCCGTCGTAGGCATGGCCGCGCCCGTGAAACAGACGTTGGGCTTCACTGTGTTGTGCCGTTATTTGAATATGTGGTTTTAGTTTTTCAAGCAACACATCAGGCTTTTTTCAGGTAGGCGCTAACCAGCACAATGCGTGTACCATTGACGCGGCCTTCGATGTGCTCCGGGTTGTCGGTAAGTGAAATGTTTTTTACCACCGTGCCACGTTTCGCGGTAAAGCCTGCGCCTTTAACCGCCAGGTCTTTGATTAGCGTGACGGTATCGCCTGCATTAAGTACGGTTCCGTTACTGTCTTTGGTGGGTATTGTGTCTTCGCTGTCACTGTTATCAAGCTTGGAATCAGCCCAGGTTTTGACATCATCTTCAAGATACAGCATATCCAGCAAATCCTGTGGCCAGCCTTCGCTGCTCAAGCGCTTGAGCATACGGTAAGCCATCACCTGAACCGCTGGAACCTGGCTCCACATGCTGTCATTCAAACAGCGCCAGTGGTTGGCATCGACCTTGTCCGGGTTGTTGATCTGGTCGGTACAGGTGCTACAGGCGTAAATCGCTTGTTCAGCTGTTCCGTCGAAATTGGGTGGGATTTCGTAAACAGCCAGTTGGCTATCTGCACCACATAATTCACACGTTGATTTACTGCGCTCTTTTAAGGTTTGTTCGATGCTCATGTTAGTTTCCCGATATTAATGGTGTGCGAATTATGCCAGTTGATTAAACTTGGGTATACTTGAAGGCTTGTTTTTTTAATGAATTTTATTTGCCATGTTTTATTCCGAAAAGTTTGATGTGATTGTGATCGGCGGCGGTCATGCTGGCACCGAAGCCGCGCTTGCGCCTGCGCGCATGGGCTTAAAAACCTTGTTACTAACGCATAACATCGAAACGATTGGCCAGATGAGCTGCAACCCGGCGATTGGTGGCATTGGCAAGGGGCATATCGTTAAGGAAATTGATGCGCTGGGCGGTGCGATGGCAAAGGCAGCTGACCTGGGTGGCATACAGTTCCGCACGCTCAATGCCAGTAAAGGGCCTGCGGTGCGGGCTACCCGTGCACAGTCGGACCGGGTGCTATACAAGGCAGCGGTTCGTAAAATGGTTGAATCACAAGAAAACCTGCACATATTTATGCAAGCTGTCGATGACCTGATTGTGGAAGGTGATGGTGACCAGCAGCGTGTCACTGGTGTGCGCACCCAGATGGGGCTGTGTTTCTCGGCTAAAACGGTGATTTTAACGGTGGGAACATTCCTCGGCGGAAAAATCCATATTGGCCTTCAGAACCATTCCGGTGGCCGTGCCGGTGACCCGCCGTCCATTGCATTGGCTGATCGCCTGCGCGAAATGCCGTTTCGGGTGGATCGCTTAAAAACCGGAACGCCCGCACGTCTGGATTCGCGTAGCATCGACTTTAGCCCGTTGCAGGAACAGCCCGGCGATGATCCGGTGCCGACCTTTTCGTATATGGGCAAGGCAGAAGACCATCCGCGCCAGATTTCATGTTATATCACCCACACCAATGCACAAACCCATGAGATTATCCACGGGGGGCTGGATCGCTCGCCGATGTATTCAGGTGTGATTGATGGGGTTGGGCCACGCTATTGCCCTTCGATTGAAGACAAGATTGTGCGCTTTGCGGATAAGGACAGCCACCAGATTTTTATCGAACCGGAAGGGCTGGACACCTATGAAGTGTACCCCAACGGTATTTCGACCAGCCTGCCGTTTGATGTGCAGTTTGATTTTATCCGCTCGATTAAAGGCTTTGAAAACGCACATATCACGCGACCCGGTTATGCGATTGAATACGACTATTTTGACCCACGGGATTTAAAGCCGACGCTGGAAACAAAATTTGTGGACGGACTGTATTTTGCTGGTCAAATCAACGGCACCACTGGTTACGAAGAAGCTGCCGCGCAGGGTTTGCTTGCCGGAATCAACGCCGCTTTGCAGGTGCAGCAAAAAGATGCCTGGTTCCCAAAACGCAGCGAGGCCTATATTGGCGTAATGGTCGATGACCTGATCACCCACGGCACACAAGAGCCATACCGCATGTTTACCAGTCGTGCCGAACACCGCCTGCTGTTGCGTGAAGATAACGCCGATTTGCGTTTAACCGAAATAGGGCGCGAGTTAGGCTTGGTCGATGATCAGCGCTGGCGAGCTTTTAACCAAAAACGTGAGCAGGTCGAAAAAGAAATAGAGCGTTTACGCGATACCATTTTACGCCCTGCAGATTTAAACGCAGAACAAAGTAAGCGAATCTTTGCTGGCGAGCTTAGCCGTGAATACCGTTTGGGCGAGTTGTTACGCCGCCCTAACGTGACCTACCAGTCATTGATGAGCCTGCCCAAAATCGGCCCTGCGGTAGAAGACCCAAAAGTCGCCGAGCAGGTCGAAGTACAATTTAAATACGCAGGCTATATTGAGCGCCAGCAGCAGGAAATCGAAAAACAGTTAAAACACGAAGAAATGACACTGCCAGACGATTTTGATTATTTGTCAATCAAGGGTGGTTTATCCAACGAAGCCCGCCAGAAATTAAATGAACAAAAGCCTACTACCATCGGCCAGGCATCGCGAATTCCAGGGATTACACCGGCAACCATTTCGATTTTGATGGTGCATTTGAAGAAGCATCGTTATAAGAAAGCGGGTTGAAAATGAAACAGGTAAAAAATAAAGGTGTTGTACAAGAGCTTGCAGGAAAATACAGAAATAGGGTCTCTGGACGATTAGTTACCACTAGCCAACTAAAAACGCTTAAAGCGTTATTAATGCTGGAAGCTATTATCAATGCAAAAAAATGATCAACTTTGGGACTCTGGGCTTGATGCTTTAAATTGCCAAACTGATGAAACCCAATTAGCCCAGCTTAAACAATACCTTGAGTTACTCAACCGCTGGAACAAAACCTACAACCTTACCGCAGTTCGAGACCCACGGGATATGATCCCGCTGCATATTTTTGACTCTTTGGCGGTTGCAGGTTTTATCAAGGGTGATAACTGTCTGGATGTCGGCAGTGGGGCTGGTTTGCCGACGATACCCTTGGCAATCATGCAACCGCACAGGCAGTTTACAGCTCTGGATACCAATGGCAAGAAAACCCGTTTTATCCAGCAGGCAGCAATTGAGCTGGGCTTGAAAAATGTTTGCGTTGAACAGGCAAGGGTAGAACAGTGGCAATCTGAATCTAAATTTGATGCAATCATCAGCCGCGCCTTTGCCTCTGTTTATGATTTCGTCAGCCAGTCATCCATGCACCTCACCGAAGGCGCTACGCTGTATGCCATGAAAGGCCAGTTTCCTGAGGATGAAATGCGCTATTTGCCAAAGGGTTTTGCCTTACGGCATAGTTACAGGCTGGATGTCCCTTTTGTGGAAGGTGAGCGACATTTATTGGAGATTGCTTAGCCTTCTTGACTATACTTAAGCCATGAAAATTAAAAACAAACGATCAGTTTTTTATCTATTCGGCGCGCTGCTGATTAGCAGTGTGGTGATTGGTAGTTTTTGTCAAACCGAATTTAGACCATTGCCTGATGTGGAGGCTACAACGGTTACACAATCCGGAGAAGCAACACATAAATACCCACCAGTTGATGTTGACATGACATTAAAACAGGTTGGTAAGCATAGCTGGTATGTGCAGGGAAAAGCTGGTATAGCAACGGATAACAAGGGTTTTATTTCCAATGCGGGCGTGATTGTTACTAACAAGGGTGTCGTCGTTTTTGATGCGCTGGGTACGCCTTCGCTGGCTTGGAAACTGGTGCAAAAGATTCGTAAACTAACCGATAAACCGATTGTTAAAGTTGTGATGAGCCACTACCACGCAGACCATATTTATGGCTTGCAAGTGTTTAAAAAACTGGGTGCGCAGATCATTGCACCGGATGGTGTGTACGATTACATTGATTCAGAGGGTGCCAGGGAGCGGCTGGAAGAACGTCGTTTATCACTGGATCCCTGGGTAAATGACGATACTTATATTGTCAAACCTGACAAAATTCTGGATAAGGGTGAAAGTTTCAAGGTGGGTGATGTCACATTCACGATTAATGTGATTGGCCCGGCACATTCTGATGGTGACATGACCCTGTATGTCGAAAATGACCGGGTTCTGTTTTCGGGTGATATTATTTTTGAGGGTCGCTTGCCTTTGCTGGGCAATAATAACACGAAACATTGGCTTAACACTTTGCAAACTATGCAGACTGAAAAGTTGAGGGCGTTGGTTCCGGGCCACGGCCCGGCAGCAAAGGAACCTGCCAGGGCATTGACCTTAACACGTGATTACCTGGCTTTCATTCGTGAGAAAATGGCAGCTGCTGTCGAGGATTTAACCGAGTTTGATGAGGTTTATAACTCAGTTGACTGGTCGCGCTTCAAGTCTTTACCTGCTTTTAAGGAAGCAAACCGAAAAAATGCCTTTCAGGTTTATTTATCATTAGAAGCGGAAGGTGACCCCTGATGATAAAAAGGCTTAAAGCAGCGTTTACAGCAGAGAATGACGTTTTAATTTGGAACGCAAAGTAGCACGGTTAATGCCAAGGTAGGCGGCCGTACGGGACTGGTTGCCATTGGTGTGAGCCATGACGACTTCAAGTAGCGGGCGTTCTACTTCGTCCATTACTTGCCGGTAAAGGTAAGTTGGGTCCTGGTCGCCGAGTAATTGCAAATACTCTTTTACCGTGGTGGTCGTGGTTTCTGCCAGTGATTGTCCTGATGGCGTTGTTACGGGAAGATTTGTCATGGGTTGGTTCATAGCTAAGCAGCCTTTATCCTTTGTATTAAGTTGATATTTCCTTGGCCATGATGCTGCATGGGTTCTTGAATACTCTGCGAGCAGAGCGAATCCAGAATAATGGATAACGCTTTGATTTGCTCGTTAGCGGATGAGATTGAAAACAAATCTTTTTTCATCTGCTTTATGTTTTTCAAAAACTGCTGCGACATATGGTCTGTCAGGCTGTATAAATACCAACCAATATGTTTTCGCGCAATGCGAACCCCCTGATCTGCACCGTAGAAGCGATGAATGGCATGAATATGTGCTAATAGGGTGTTGATTTTCTGTTCAAGTGGAATGAAACCTGGGGGAGTATCATTCGTTTTTAAGGGGTCTTCACGTGCTAAACTAGCATTTATTTGCTGAAAAATCCATGGCTGACCCTGTGTAATCCGTCCCAGCATTAAACCATCAACCCCCGTGTACTCAAGTATAAAGCGGGCTGTTTGTGCATCATTAATATCCCCATTAGCAATGACCGGGATGGAAATAGCCTGTTTAATGCGGCGAATGGTTTCGTATTCTGCATACCCGGTATAAGCCTGCTCGCGGGTGCGGCCGTGAATGGCCAGGCAGGAAATGCCTGCCTGCTCGGCAATCTGGGCGATTTCCATGACATTACGATGTTTGTTGGACCAGCCTGTACGGGTTTTCAGTGTAACGGGCACATCAACTGCGCGAATGACGCGCTGAAGTATTTTTGCTACCAGTTTCGGATCTTGCATAAGTGCGGAGCCGGCTGCTTTATTGCAGACTTTTTTGGCAGGGCAACCCATATTAATATCAATAATTTGTGCACCATGTTTAACGTTAAACCTGGCAGCCTCTGCCATGACGTCTGGTTCGGTCCCCATAATTTGCACACTGCGCGGTTCTGTTTCATCCGGGGCAATCATGCGTAACAGCGTTTTACGGCTTTGCTTTAAACTGGCATTCGATGTGATCATTTCGGAGGTGGTGAGTGCAGCGCCGAAAGAACGACAAAGATCCCGATAAGGTTTATCGGTGATACCTGCCATGGGTGAGAGTAGTAGCCTGTGTTTAATATGATAGGGGCCGATGTAAAAAGACATGCGTGCCATTCTACTAAAACATGCTGAAAAACAATAGGGATGAGTAGCCAGTGGGACGTGAAACATCTTGCTGGCATCAACTTGCATATACAGTCTGATTGTGGATAAATACTCAAGGACCTGGTGTTATTCAGGTTATAATGGACAAAGACACAAGAGATTCTCTCGATGAGTAAAACGCACTGGCTGGTTTTTTCAGATAATACAAAACACCCCTATCAGCTTATAAACTCCAAACGTGCCAAATATGTGCGGGTAAAATTATCCAACCATGGGGAATTAAGTGTTGTTTTGCCGCGTGGCGTTGCCGTAAAACATGCCCACGAATTTCTTAAAAGCCGACGTGGCTGGGTTGAGAAACACTTGCAATCGTTGCCCAAACAAAAGGGAAAACAACGCCCTGACCAGCTAAACCTGGCTCTGCTGGACGAAAAATGGGCCATTGACTATATGGAAACGCCGTCACAATCTGTTGAACTTAAACAGCTCAGTGATGCACAGCTGTCGATTTCAGGCAATATTCATGATCTTCAGTTAATCAGGGAGGTTATTCTGATGTGGTCTAAACAAAAAGCACGTTATACCTTTAACAAACTGTTGCAACACTATGCCGAAGAGTATGGTTTTCATTATAATCGTTTAAGTATCCGCGCACAAAAAACCCGCTGGGGCAGTTGTTCGTCAAATAAAAACATCAACCTTAATTGTAAATTGTTGTTTATGCCAGTTGACCTTGTACGTTATGTGATGATCCATGAGCTTTGCCACACGATTGAGATGAATCATTCTCAGCGGTTTTGGGCATTGGTAGAGGAGTGTGATCCTTTATATAAACAACATAGAAAACAACTAAAAGAAACCTCAAAGGACGTTTTTAGTGATGCTTTCTGGTCATAACCATTCAGGCTTATTCACTGGTAATCAAAAAAGCACCTTTCGTCGGGCAAGGTGCCTGTAACATGTTCCTTTATGACTAATTGTTGTACAATTGGGTTTAGTAAAAAGTTATTTGCATGATAATAATAAATTTTAATGCTTAGAACTTGTATTGCAGACTGGTTAATTCTTCAAATAGTTGCCTCTTCTGTAACGTTCACGTTGGAACAAAAAACGCTAATTAAAAAAAGTCCAAAATAATGCCTACTTCGACATACAACAAGAAACACAGTACAATTTTACCTAAACAATCGCTTGCGTCCAGGCAGGCTGGTTTTAACCTTGTTGAGGTCATGATTGCCGCTTTGGTTATTTCACTCGGTATGCTGGGTATCGCAGGGTTGCAGCTTGTCAGCATGAAAGGGTCGCATCAATCATTTATGCGCCATCAGGCAACATTCCTGGTTCAAGATGTCGTGGAACGTATTCGCGCCAATCCTTCGCAAATTACGCTTTATAATAATTTTGATACGGATACGGCAGGCTCTTTTAGTTGTCCTGCCGCCAAAGATTGCGGTAGCGTAGTCTGTAGTGCCCAGGAAATGGTTAATTATGATCGTAGCAGCATTGCCTGTGGGCTTAATCAGCGATTGTTTAATGGTAATGTCAAAATAAGTTGCAACCAGGCTGCTTGTGCCCAAAATGATATTCAAGTGGAAGTGAGTTGGCAAGAACGTGAATTTGGTCAAGAGACAAGTGCAACGCTGACAAATGCTACAACAAGAACGGATAATATCATTTTAAATACCTTGGTTCAGGCAAACCAGATACCTTAATAAAAAACTAAAAATGAATAAAATAACAACAATCAAAAACAATAGTATAAAGGTAGGGTCGCATTTTCAGTCAGGTTTATCCCTGATTGAATTGATGATTGCGATGGTTATCGGCTTATTCTTATTATTGAGTATTAGCTCGGTCTATTTAAGTAACCTTAAAGCAGATAAATCGCGTGACCAGTATTCTTTGCTTGAAGACAACGCACGTTTGGCGCTCGATACCATGAGCCAGGTTATCCAGCATGCAGGTTATACCGGAAGTAAAGCCATCATGACAGCTGACCCGTTTATCACATCACAGGTAAAGAAAAATGGTAGTGATTGCATGGTAAACAATGATGCGCTTTATACCGGCTTTGATAAAACCAAAGATGATGATACGGGGGCACAGTTTACAGGTGACAGGATTGGTGTGGTCTATCTAGCCAATGACCCGAATTTACCCGGTTTGGCAACACCTGAAGAGGTGATTAATTTTGACTGTGGTGGTTCCATTGTGCCAAACCAGTGTCAGATTGGGAATGCGGCAAATATGGGAAGGGATGCTGATCGTTCACGTATTTACAATGCTTTTTATATTAATAATAAAGGTCAGTTGAATTGCATTGGTTCCTATACCACAGGTGCGCAGTTAATTGCAGATAATATTGAAAATATGCAAATCAGCTACGGTGTGGATGTTGATGGTGATCCGAATATGAGCGTTGACAAGTATCTTGATGCAACAGCTGTTGCGGCTTCACCCGGTGGCTGGGGTTCTGTGCGTAGTGTGCAAATCGCGGTGCTGGTTAAATCAGATAAAGAAGTAAAACAAACGGCAGAGCAAAGAACTTACAAGCTGTTGGATAAATCCATTAAAGCACCAGGTGGCACTAATAAAGACAGATACCAGCGTGCCGTGTTTAGTACCACAGTCGCTTTAGAAGATAACCATTAGGTTTCAGTAACGGAAGAGTCATGAAAAATCATAAGCAACCATTTAAAAGCAAGAAAAATCAACAAGGTGTTGTGTTAATCTGGGCGATTGTGTTTTTGATCGTTATTACACTGTTAGGTCTAAGCTCGGTACGCATGTCGGGTATTGATACCCAGATAGCGGGAAATAGCATGAATGTCATGATCGCGGATCAAACCGCAGATACGGTGCTGGCAGATGCTGCCAGGACCTATTTTATAGAAAAAGTACCTAAAGGAGCCTCGGTTGGTACAAGCTATACCATACCAGGTGCTCAATTGGTTAATACAGCTAATGCTAAAACCGGAGCCGTTATCCAATATGAAACAGATGATGGCCGCTGTCCTGTTAATATTGCAAATTCATCCGGTTTTGGCTGTTATGTATTCAGGATTGAAGCAGATGCGCGTTTAAAGGGTAGTAATGTGAGCTCAAAACATATTATGGGCTGGTCGGAGATTAGCCCTCCTTAATTAAGATAAGAATCAAATCAAGATATTATTTAATAATAAAACATAATAAAAATAATTGGCAATATAAAATGGAAAATTTAAAACGAATCATCTTTCTGATGTGCTTTTTGGTTGTGCAATTTGCTGTGCAACCTGTCGTTGTGCACGCAGATGATACCGACATTTTTAATGATGAAAAACCACCTGTACCGCCTAATGTGTTGTTTGTACTGGATGGTTCGGGGAGTATGGCTTCCAAAGTAAGTGGCACAAATAAAACACGTATGGAAGTCATGCAGGGTGCCTTAAATGACTTGATTACGTCTAAAGATCCGGTAACAGGTGAATACAACACCAAAGATATTAATATTGGCTTGATGAGTTTTTCCAACCGGATTATAAAAAATAATGATACTTTTCGCCATGACTGGCTGGTTCATGGACCCGCTTTTCCGGTTACGCCGATTGATGACCCAGCGCAATCTGTGATGGCATCCAACCCGCTGTTTCCTGTTGCTGATTTCTCAAAATCTTATTTACCTGCTGTACAAGCCAATGACAGCACGCGTGATTATACCCAAAAAATCATTAACCAATGGGATACTGGATCGGGGACACCCATTGTTGGTGCACTCTTTGAAGCAGCAAAGTATATGCGTGGGGAGGATGTATATTGGGGTAATAAACCACCGAATGATATTAAGGCTGCACATCCAAGCACCTACGA
>CAZPEE010000054.1:0-11217 GCA_964585525.1 uncultured Cocleimonas sp. | reverse complement strand
AGCCCAAAAAGCCGATGTTGGTTTGTTTATTTAGAACTTGCTATCTGCGTAGCAGTGGGTCAATAGTATTTTACTAGCTCCGACTTCACCTGCCTGATAAGGAAAAGCCAGGAATTTATGTGTATCGGTATGCTTGGATCGGAATACTTAGCCTGAATTTTTGTTCAAAACCATTCAGGTACAAACCATGATTTTGCAAAGTTGTCATTTTTCTTTTTAACCAGCGGATATTATAGATTTATTTGACAGATGATAACCGCCTTCATGAAATATCCGGGTTACGTAAAGTGTATGGCTGTGGTAGTGCAGGGCTACAAATACTGGGATATAGGAAGTAGGGCAACGCAAGGATCTGACCATTCACGAGTGGGTTCAGGCAACAATGCCATACGCTATCACAGTTATGCATCTTACCGTGTGAGTGAAACCCGATAAAGCATTATTTATTATTGACCGGTATCATTAATGCCTTGCTGCCAGGTATGTGTTTTTCTCCCCAATCTACTATGGCTTTTAACACGGCTCCCAGATCCTTGCCTTTACGGGTAAGGACATATTTATAACGAACAGGGTTCATCTGATACGGTTTTTTTTCGACGATTTCATTTGCCACTAGGCGTTTTAAGCGATCCGCCAGAATATTGCTTGGTATTTTTTCTGGGGATTCCTGGAAATTGCTGTAGGTTTTTTTGCCGCAAAGTAAGTCGCGGATAATTAGGAGTGTCCACTTGTCCCCCATAATGTCCAGCGTACAGGCAATAGGACAGGGTGAGCGTTTATTTTTTGATGATTGCTTTTGCTTGTTTTTCATAAACTGAAACTAGCATAAATGCATGTGACTTGCAATTAGCAAGTTACTAGGGTAGGCTGGAGTGACTTTCTTTTTAAAAGTCACTAGGCAGGAAGCAGAATCATGATTTCAGTACATTCCAGGATAATGTATAGGCTATTTGTTATTACCAGCATCTTATCGTTGCAAGGATGCTCTAGCGTAGGTCACAGCGCTTTTTTTAAAGAGTATGAAAGGGGTTATCGCGAAAAAATAGCTTTCAAAACCCACTACGTTCAGCAAAATGGGTGGAAGATCCATGTGCGTGAATATGGGGAAGAGCATAAGAATGTTGCACCCAGCCTGGTGATGATGCACGGTTTTCCTGATAGCATGCATCTTTATGATCGTTTGGTTCCGCTTCTTGCCAATGACAGGCATATTATTACTTTTGATTTTATTGGCTGGGGTGATTCAGATAAACCAGAACAATATCACTACGATGTTGCCAGCCAGCGCCAAAATCTTGAGGCTGTCATTTCATACTTCAAACTAAAACGGATCGTGCCGGTTTTACATGATGCATCAGGGCAGCCGGGTATAGACTGGGCGCTTGATAATCCGGAAAAAACAGCAGGATTGGTGTTGCTGAATACTTACTATAGTCCCATGCCGACACTAAAAGCGCCAGAAGCCATTGCGCGTTTCTCAACACCTGGGTTTTACCGGGATGTTTCTGTGTGGGCAACCCGCAATTTCGATTATCTGTGGATTCGGGGCTACAATAAGCAAATGGCAAAATTTATTCGTACCAAAGCGTTAAGGGAGCCGTTCCAAAAGCTATTAGGGTATCAGTCTCTGCAAATTCGTCCCGCCTTCTATGCGCTGAATAGAACGCTCTCTGAGGAGCTAGAGAAGCGTAGAGCTAATATTAAACGGTTGAAAGCATTTCAGCCTACAGTAACCATTATTTTTGGAAATGATGATCCCTATCTTAATTCTGGTGTGGCAAAAGAATTCCACAGGCTTTTTCCGCATTCGGAATTACATTTGATTGAAAATGCAGGGCATTTTGTTCAAATTGACGCGCCGGAACGTGTGGCATTTTTCATTTCCAGCGCAGGGTGATTCAAAAATGCGCCCTGATGAAATAGTGTTGATCGGTATTGTCGTTGATTAGCTTACGGGGTTATTCAAAACAGGGTGAAGTCGTTTAACCATTTCTTTAAAAACCCTGGGGGTGGCGGCAAGGATATTACCTGTCGTCATGTGGCTGTTGCCGCCTTTTAGGTCGCCAACCAGGCCGCCTGCTTCCTGAACCAGTAGCACACCTGCAGCGATATCCCATTCATGCAGTGTAAATTCCCAGAAGCCGTCGTAGCGACCAGCGGCAACGTAGGCTAAATCCAGTGCGGCCGAACCTGGGCGGCGTACCCCGGCTGTGTCGGGCAGGAGAGCCTTGAGTGACGCCAAAAAGGTGTCCATGAGTGCTTCCTGGTCTGGGCGGTAAGGGACACCTGTGGTGAGTAAAGCACCCTCCATGGAGTTCCGTTTGGAGACACGGATACGGCGTTTGTTTAAAAATGCGCCGCCACCGCGTGAAGCGTAAAATAAATCATCCTTGATGGGGTCGTAAATCACGGCCTGGTCAAGTTTGCCATTTTTTTTAAGTGCAATGGAAACCGCATAATGCGGGATGCCGTAAAGGAAATTAGTGGTGCCATCCAGTGGGTCGATAATCCATTGGTAATCAATCTCCGATTTTTTGCTGGCTGCTGTTTTGCCGCTTTCTTCGCCGACAAAGCTGTGATCGGGATACGCCTTTTTCAGTGTTTGAATAATGGTTTCTTCGGCAAGCCGGTCAACTTCGGTTACGAAATCATTTTTGTCCTTGCTGTCAATCTGTAATTGGTCGATTCTATCGGAGCTGCGGGCGATAATATCACCGGCTTGCTGGGCGGCTTTAATAGCCATGTTGAGCATTGGATTCATGATTTCCTTAAGAAGTCTTTGCGTTTAAGATTCAGGCGCGGAATACTAGCAGTATGAGCCTTGGCAAATCAAACCTATTATGCAATATCCGCATTGTGCTAATACACACTTCCCATCCTGGTAATATTGGTTCTGCGGCGCGGGCGATGAAAACCATGGGCTTGAGCGATTTATGCCTGGTTAAACCTAAGCAGTTTCCTCACCGGCAGGCGAGCGCAATGTCGGCTCATGCAGATGATCTTTTAGAGCAGGCAGAGGTTGTAGATTCCTTGCAAGCAGCCATTGCGGATTGCCATGTGGTTATCGGCACCAGTGCGCGTTATCAACGGAGCCTGCCGCAGGATGTGTTTGATTCAAGGCATTGTGGTGAGCTTGTGGCTGAAAAGCTTATACAAAAACAGAAAGTGGCGCTATTGTTTGGTCGTGAACGTACCGGTTTAACCAATGATGAACTGGCCCATTGCCAACATCTGGTGCATATTCCAACAAATCCCGATTATAGTTCTTTGAATGTAGCTTCGGCGGTGCAATTGTTGGCCTATGAGTGCCGTATGGCGCTTTCAGCTTGTTATTCTAAGTCGAAGGAATTATCTCTGGGGGGCGCAGATGATCTCGTGACGGGCAAGGATTTACAGGGATATTATCAACAGTTGGAAGCAATGATGATTGAGAGTAAATTTCTTGATCCGAATGAGCCGCGTTTGTTAATGCGGCGTTTGCGAAAATTGTACGGACGGGTTGATTTAACGCGTAGTGAGCTCAATATCTTGCGGGGAATGTTGGTTTCATTTGAGAAAAAAATGGGAAATAATAAAAAAATGTGATTTTATTCGGCGTATTCAGCGTGGAGTCAGCCGTTTGGCGTAAAATGATTGAAAAATAAATACGGATGTTCTATTTTTATAGATATATAATAAAAACCGCAAAAATAACACAAACCTACTAATACAAACAGTAATAATAACTATAAGTGATTTGCTATGAAAACCCCAAACGTTAAAAGTGACGCTGTCTATAAGCGTTCAGAATTTTTAGATTTACTCAGTTCAAATAATTTCTATACGGTTACGGCTATAGCCCTTGTTTTAGGTGCTGCTTCTGCATTTGGACTTATTCATAACCCGCGAAAATTAAAAACAGCGGTTGATGTGTTGACGTATAAAGTCTCTATTTCACATCCAGACAATCAAAGAATGTCCTTTCAGGTTTTTCAGCAGGAGCGTTATGATTTATCTGCATCGCTTGAAAATCAGTCGCGGAGAAAACAAAGTCATTTTAGTCAGGCAACCCAATATCTATTTGATGACAGCATAGGCAATGATGTGCATGCCACGAGAAAAGATATACAGCGTGTAGCTTTTGGCTATGATATTACTTCAGATAAATTCTGGAATGACTTGAATTCATCGGATGTTGGCCTGGCAAAAGAGGATAATCCGAAAGGGAATTTTAAATTTCATCCGCTAAGTATCCAGGAAGAAAGAAATGCAATGCTGGATAAAAATGATTCCAAATATTCCCTGGCGAATGATTTGAAACGCAAGTAGTTTATTGATCCTGGTTTAGGGTGTATCTGATTAAGCCGGTTTGAATTTGGTTTAACCTGGAATGGCCTTAAACCACATCTTTTTATCAATCCTTAGCGTATGATAATAAATGACTATTAACATTTATTCGTACTTTCTAATAAAGTAGAATGTGCTGTTAATAATTCATTAGTCCGAAGTTCCCGCCATCCGGTGAGAAATTCGGGTTAGGATTGGAATCACTATGAAAAAGAGTTTACACGCTTGCTTGTGTGCCAATGTTGTTTTTTTACTGTTGTTTTTTTTAACGGCTTGCTCAAATATTGGTCATAATAGCCCTGATAGTGCAAGCAGTCGGCAGAATGCCAAAGTCATACGCATTGCCCATTTTTCTGAAAAAGACAACGCTACAGATGCAACAAATGTTGCCAATAAACGGGATAGCTGGGAGACGTTTAACCGTGGTGTATTCAGGGTAAATACAGGGCTGGACGCATTTATTCTCAAACCTGTTGCCAAAGCATATCAATTTATAACGCCTGATTTGGTGGATACCGGGATTAGCAATTTTTTCTCAAATCTGGGGGATATCAGCAATTCATTCAATAACCTGCTTCAAGCTAAACCCAGGGATGCTTTTAATGACTCGATGCGTTTTGTATTTAACACATCCTTTGGCCTTGCTGGTTTTCTGGATGTTGCCAGTGAAATGCAATTCGAAAAACACCACGAAGACTTTGGCCAGACGCTGGCTAAATGGGGCGTGGGTTCAGGGCCTTATGTGATGCTGCCGTTGCTGGGGCCTTCGACTGTCCGGGATGCAAGTGCGCGTCTGAGTGTTGATATATTGACCAATCCGGTCAGTTATAGTAATGAAGCAATTCCTTTATTTGCAGTAGACCTGATTGATAAACGCGCTGGCTTGTTATCAACAGAAGACTCTTTGCAAGACCTATCCACCGATCCCTACAGTGCGATTCGTGATGTCTGGTTACAACGTCGGGATTACTTGATCCGCGATGGTAAAACCGACCAGAAAGAACAATCTGACTTGATTGATGAGCTGGAATCTTTAGATGAGTGATAAAACAATCCACATTCTGGGTATTTGTGGGACATTCATGGGTGGTATTGCCTTGCTTGCGAAACAGGCAGGCATCCAGGTTTCTGGTTCGGACAGGAATGTGTATCCGCCGATGAGTACCATGCTGGAACAACAAGGCATTGAAATAGGTCAGGATTTTTTAACAAGCCATTTGCATGATGATCAGACAATCGTTGTGGGTAACGTCATGACACGCGGAATGGATGTGGTTGAGCATATGCTTAACCGTAATCTATCCTATATTTCTGGCCCACAATGGTTGTATGAAAACATACTTAAAGACCGCTGGGTGCTGGCGGTGTCAGGTACGCATGGTAAAACCACCACTGCAAGTATCCTGGCATGGATACTGGAATATGCCGGTTTGAATCCGGGCTTTTTAATTGGTGGTGTGCCGGAAAATTTTGGCGTTTCGGCGCGTCTGGGTGACTCACCTTTCTTTGTGGTAGAGGCGGATGAGTACGATACCGCTTTTTTTGATAAACGCTCCAAGTTTGTCCATTATCACCCGCGAACCCTCATTATCAATAACCTTGAATATGACCATGCAGATATTTTCCCCAACCTGGATGCGATCAAAACACAGTTTCACCACCTGGTGCGGATGGTTCCTGGCGAAGGTTTGCTTGTGTCAAATAAAGATGAAACGGCTATACAGGATGTGATTGATAAAGGCTGCTGGACACCAGTCGAAAGCTTTTCCGGGAATGATGAACTGGTGGTTAAGCATGGCTGGACAGCAAACTATCTGGAAAAAGATGGTAGCGAATTTGAGGTTTTTTTTGATAATGAATTACTGGGAAAGGTGCAGTGGAACCTGCTAGGAAAACACAACGTTAGCAATGCACTGGCCGCCATCGCAGCAGCACGCCATGCAGGCGTCCCGGTTAAACATGCGATTGACGCATTGGCAGAATTCAAGGGTATCAAACGTCGTATGCAGTTGCGCGGTGAAGTATCTGGCGTGCGTGTTTATGATGATTTTGCCCATCACCCCACCGCAATTGAAACAACCTTGCAGGGCTTGCGCGCCAATGTTGGCGATAAAAAAATTATTGCGATTTTAGAACCACGCTCAAACACTATGCGCATGGGGATTCACCAGGACAGCCTGGCAGATTCACTGTCGCAGGCCGACCAAGTCATTTTGTATCAACCCGCCGGTTTGGATTGGGATATGCAGGGTGTGCTGGAGCAGTTAGGTAGCAAAGCCAGCATTTATGATCAGATTGATGCACTGGTACTTGCAGCAACAGACAAACGTAAAGCAGGCGATCAGTTGCTGGTGATGAGTAATGGTGGTTTTGCTGGAATCCATGATAAATTATTAGCGGCTTTGGCATGAGTGGCCGCAGTGTAACACTCATCATGACGGGTGCATCAGGCGCGCAATATGGCTTGCGCTTGCTTGAAGAGTTGATCAAATCAGGTATGCAAATCAGCTTGCTCATTTCAAAACCTGCGCAAATTGTTATCAAGACTGAGACGGATTTAAGGTTACCTGGCCGGGCTAAAGAAATAGAAGTTTTTTTCAATAAGCGTTATCAAGATGATTTTAAAAAATCTGGCGCGCTACTCAGTGTTTATGAGCGTGAGCAATGGATGGCTCCGATTGCCAGTGGCAGTGGCGTGTCTGATGTGACGGTGGTTTGTCCCTGTACCACGGGTACATTGTCTTCCATTGCCATGGGTAGCAGTAAAAACCTGCTGGAACGCGCCGCTGATGTTGCGCTAAAAGAGCGTAAAAAGTTGATATTGGTGGTCAGGGAAACCCCGCTTTCCGATATTCATCTGGAAAATATGTTAAAACTTTCCCGCATGGGTGTCGTTATTATGCCGGCAAACCCGGGATTCTATCACCAGCCCAAAAGCCTGGATGATATTATTGACTTCATGGTAGCGAGAATACTTGACCATATCGGTATTAAACAGGGTCTGTTGCCAAGCTGGGGCGAGTCTGATTAGCGTCGAAACAATGCCATAACTGAAATAGGCAAAACTTGCTATTGGCGCCTTAAGCACTTAGTATTTGTCCCCACTATTTATTTATGTACCCGGTTAAATACCCGATTACATAACCAATATTATCTATATTACATTAAACCTGAGGATTAGCCGTGGCAACTATTGATATTACTGCTCAAACATTTGAAGAAACGATTGAAAAAAACGACATTGTGATTGTCGACTTTTGGGCGGAATGGTGTGGCCCGTGTAAATCATTTGCACCCATTTATGACCAGGTTTCAGAAAAATATGATGATATAGTCTTTGGTAAAATTGATACTGAAGCCGAGCAAGAGCTTGCAGGGCATTTTCAGATTCGCTCTATCCCTACCTTGATGATATTCCGTGAGCAAGTCGTTTTGTTCTCGCAACCTGGTATGTTGAATGCAGCTCAGCTTGAAGAAATTATTGGCAAGGTGAAAGAAATCGACATGAAAAAAGTCCATGAAGAAATTGCCGCGCAGGACAAAGATTAACCCAGCCGACGTTGATGGGTTAGCAGACAACCCCCACCGAACCTATGTTATGAAGGCATTTTCGCTTGCCTCAGGTTAGCTGGATAAGCCTAATAATACTTAAATGCCGATTTTCGAGAGTGACCTGTTACTATGAACCCTGATTTTCTGGATTTTGAACAACCCATTGCGGAGCTGGAAGCGAAGATTGATGAGTTGCGCTATGTCAGCAGCTCCGATGTAAATCTGGGTGATGAAGTTGCCCGTCTTGAAGGCAAAGTCGAGTCGCTTACTAAATCAATTTTTTCCAAGCTGGATTCACGCAAAATTGGCCAATTGGCGCGCCATCCAAAACGCCCTTATAGTTTCGATATTATTGACAGGATAACCACCGATTTCCAGCAGTTACATGGTGATCGGGCTTATGGTGATGACAAGGCAATTATTGGTGGAATAGCGCGTTTTGATGGTCAACCCGTGATGGTTATTGGCCATCAAAAAGGGCGTGATACCAAAGAAAATATCAAACGTAATTTTGGCATGCCAAGGCCGGAAGGTTACCGTAAAGCGCTCCGCCTTATGAAGCTTGCTGAGAAATTCCATCTCCCGGTACTTACCTTTGTTGATACACCGGGAGCCTATCCTGGGATTGGCGCTGAAGAACGCGGCCAGAGTGAAGCAATCGCACGAAATTTGTATGAAATGGCAAAATTGCGTACCCCGATTATCGCAACGATCACGGGCGAAGGTGGTTCCGGTGGTGCATTGGCGATTGCCGTTGCCGACCGTGTACAAATGCTGCAATACAGCACTTACTCAGTTATCTCCCCTGAAGGTTGTGCATCGATTCTCTGGAAAGATGCAGCCAAGGCGACGGAGGCTGCCGAGGCTCTTGGGATTACTGCCGACAAACTGAGCAAGCTGGGTTTGATTGATCGTATTATCCCGGAACCTTTAGGAGGTGCGCATCGTGATTATGATGCAGTCGCGTTTAGTATCCGTGAAGCACTGGAAAGTAGCCTGCGTGAATTACGCGCTCTAAACACAGATCAACTTCTGGAAAAGCGTTACCAGCGTTTGATGAGTTATGGGAAATTTGATTCCTGAGACGTCTCGTCATGGGCCTGGATACAGTTGAACTGATTTTAGAAACAGAGAAAAAGTTTTCGGTTAGCCTGCCCGACGATGAAGTTGACAAGACAGAAACCCTGGAATCGTTTTGTAAATTAGTCTATGAAAAATGTGTCTACAAGGATGGATTGCAGGCAACGTCTTACAATGAAATTTATTCCTATCTTGTCAATCTGTTACATTCCGAATTTTCCGTTCCACTCAAAAAAATCCATCCAGATGCCAGGTTTGTTAAAGATTTAGGGCTTGATTAATCATGCCCGTGCTCATCTTAAGTCCAGAACTCATTGCACAAAAACTGGCTTCTTTCACTTCTCATAAAAAATTCCTGATTGCCTATAGTGGCGGGCTAGATTCCCATGTGTTGTTGCATCTCATGGCAGGTGTCAGGGATATTGATAATGCTGAAATACGTGCGATATATGTGAATCATGGCTTGCAAAAAGAAGCCGAAGCATGGGGGCAACATTGTCTGAAAATTTGCAAGACCTTGTCTGTGCCTTGCGAGATTATCGAACTCAATTTACAACAGCTGAAAGGGGAAAGCCTGGAGGCGCTGGCAAGGCATGCACGTTACCAAGCCTTGGCTGATTCACTTCAAAGTGATGAGGTTTTATTAACGGCCCAACATCAGAATGATCAGGCGGAAACCTTGTTGCTGCAGTTATTTCGCGGTGCAGGGGTGGATGGCCTTGCGTCCATGCCTCGTTCCAGTCAATTTGGGAAAGGGCAGCATATCCGACCCTTGCTGGACTATTCACAGCAGGATTTAAACGATTATGCAGAAGCGAATCAATTAAATTTTATTGAAGACCCGAGTAATCAGGAACAACGCTTTGACCGCAACTTCCTGCGCCAAAATATCATGCCGCAACTGGAAAAACGCTGGCAGGGAATCAGCAAGGTATTGTCACGTGCCGCAGAACATCAGGCTGAAGCAAAGCACTTGCTGGATGATTTTGCCGCGCAGGAATTACAATCGTTACAAACAACGGATAAAACCCAGTTAGTGATCTCAAAGCTATTAATATTGCCGAAACAGCGGCAAAAGCTGGTGCTACGTTACTGGATTAAACAACAGGGCTTTTTACAGCCTTCAACAAAAAAGTTTGAGCATTTATTCAAGGATGTTATTCATGCACGCGTTGATGCAAGACCGGTCTTGAGTTGGTTTTCTGTAGAAAAAAATATTGAAATCAGGCGTTATCAGGATAAGCTTTATATTATGGAGGCTTTGCCGGTACATGACCATACCCAGATTATACCGTGGGATTTGAAACAGCCACTGAGCCTCGGAGAAATAGGTGTTACTTTGTTTCCAGAGGGTATTAAAGACTTTTTGCCTAATCAAACAGGCGCTGTTACAGTACGCTTCCGTCAGGGCGGCGAGACAATTTATTCGCCCAAACCAGGCAAGCAGATAAGCCTAAAAAAACTTTTTCAAGGTTCGGATATTCCACCCTGGTGGCGTTCACGTGTACCGTTAGTTTACCAGGGAGAGCAACTGGTTCATGTGTTTGGCTTTCCGAATATTAACAAGAATTTATGAACAACAAAGAAACAGAACAGATGAAAAAAATTGAAACAATATTTGAAAGTTTTTTATGGAATAGCCGTTTAATGGTGTTGGCGGCAGTACTGGCAAGTTTGGCGGCTGCTGTGGCGGTGCTTTATATGGCATCGGTGGATGCCTGGATGATGATTTCGCATTTAGGCGAATATATCTCACCTGATCTCACAACAGAAGCTCGCGCAAAATTACGGGCGAGTACCGTGACCCATGTTGTTGAAATTATAGATGGTTATTTGCTGGCGACGGTGTTGTTGATTTTTGCACTGGGATTGTATGAATTGTTTATAAGTAAAATTGAAGCTGCGATGGAATCAGAAGGTGCATCAAAAATATTGCTGATTAAAAACCTGGATGATTTAAAAGGCAGGTTGGCGAAAGTGATCCTGATGATCCTGATTGTTAAGTTTTTTGAGCATGCGCTTAACATGACCTTTAGCAGTGCGCTGGATTTATTATTCTTTGCCGGTGGAATTGCCTTGCTTGGGTTGGCGCTATACCTTTCTCATGCTGGGGAGCATAAGGTAGGGCATTAACCCGGATATTTCATGAAGGCGGTTGTTACCTTGCTAATCTGCTTTGTCATATTTTCAGAAATTTCATTCCCTTCATGAAACGTCCTGGTTTACGCTATTTGTTTGTTTACTTGTTGCGCGAAGCCA
>CAZPEE010000053.1:0-11521 GCA_964585525.1 uncultured Cocleimonas sp. | reverse complement strand
TAAAAGGAAGGAACTTTCCGTCACGCGATAGAACCAAGCTATTATTAAGGCTACAATAACCACACTAATTAGTCGGAGTATTTTGGTGCTATTTTCTAATGTTCATAAGTATTTTATTTTATTTATTTTTTTAGTATCTGGTTACTTGTCTTCTTGCAATGAGCAGGCAACTAACACTAAACAAAAAAATGATGAAGTTGCAGTACACCAACAAGCCGGCTCCAATGAAGAAGCTGCATCAACTTCCATTTCCCAAACACAAAACCAATCAGCCTTTAGCTGGCAAAAATTAAGCGGTTGGCACACCCAGGGCGTGATCTCCCGTGATCAGTCCATCAGGCTTGTCTTTAGCCGGGATATTATTGATGCTGATAAAGTTGGCAAAGATGCCAGCAAAGTCATGCATATTACGCCAAAAGTAGAAGGCCATCCTGTCTTTGAAAGCACAACAGAAATTATCTGGGTGCCGACTAAAAAGCTTATTTCTGGCGAAAAATATAAAGTCAGTATCAAACCAAACGGTTTAAAAGATATTTCAAGCACCGAAGCACCGTTTCAGTTTGCCTTTGAAGTGATACCACTGGAATTTGAGATTAAAACCTTGGGTTTGTCCCCCGCGCAAGCAGATGGCGAAATGTTTTTGAAAGGGCAATTGCTGGTTTCTGACCATGTGGCTCCGGAAAAAGTAAGCGAGGTGCTTAAAGCGACTCAACAAGGAAAGGCGCTGTCTGTTGAATGGAGTCACAGCAGTGATGGTAAAAAACATGGTTTTACCATACATGGTATTAAACGGGAAAGTTTTACAACCGACCTGAAGCTTGTCTGGAATGGTAAGCCGCTGAATATTAAATCACAGGGTACTAAAGAAATCAGCGTTCCTGCAATCAATGAATTCAAGGTTAGCCAGGTTCGCCTGGTGCACGGAGATGCCATCAACCCTTATGTTGAGGTCAGTTTTTCAAACAGGCTGGATGAGCAGCAAAACCTCGCTGGCCTGGTTAAATTGGCAAAGAGTAAATATAAGGTGCAACGTCAGGGCCATATTATAAAAATATATCCCAATAAAAACCTGGCGGGTAAATATAAAGTAAGGCTGAGTGGCGGAATAAGAAGTGCAAAGGGTCAGGTTTTGGCAGACACCTTTGAGCAGGAAGTGGTTTTTGATGATATAAAACCGCAAGTTCGTTTTGTTGGCAAAGGCTCAATTCTGCCAGAAAACTCAACACTGGAAATTCCTTTTGAAGCGGTCGCTGCCAATGCAGTTGAAGTCACAGCTTTTGAGATTTACCCCGATAATATGCGCCAGTTTTTGCAGGTAAACCGTCTTTCGGGTGATCGTGAACCACGCCGTACAGGCCGTTATTTGTGGCGCAAAACGATACCGTTAAGCGCTGCTGATCCAAATAAATGGAATCGTTATTCATTTAATGTAACCGACATGATGAAAAACCATAAAGGTGGTTTGTTGCGTTTAACGCTCACCATCAGGCAGGCATCCTCTACCTATGATTGCCCGGCTGGTACGAAAAAAGCCGAGGACAAACCTGCCCCATTGAAAAATCTGGAAGATGATGGCGTGCAGGAAGCCAGTGGCTGGGATGGCATTAGTGATTATATCGAAGAGAGTGAATATTATGATTATCGCTGGAATGACCGGAATAACCCCTGCAAGAAAGCGTATTACAAATATAACCGCAACAAGGTTTCAGCCAGTCAAAATTTTATTGCCAGTAATATTGGCTTAATCGCCAAACAAGATGCAAAAGGAAATTTACATGTTATTTCTACTGATTTACGCACCGCAGAACCGCTAACAGGTGTTGACCTTGAGGTACGAAATTATCAGGGTCAGGTGCTGGCGAAGGCGCAATCAGATGGCTCTGGGTTTGCTACGTTACAACTTTCTGCAACCCCTTTTCTATTAACCGCCAGAAAATTTGAAGATGTTGCCTATCTGAAAGTGAATGCAAAAACCGCATTGGCGGTGAGTCAGTTTGATGTCGGTGGTCAAAAAATAAAAAAAGGTATCAAGGGCAAAATTTATGGCGAGCGTGGCGTTTGGCGACCTGGCGATAATATTTATTTGACCTTTGTTTTACAAAATAAAGATAAAACAATTCCACCAGGCCATCCGGTCACCATGAAATTATTTGATCCGCGTGGGCGCATGGTTGCAACAAAAACCAGCACAGATTCTGTGGGAGGTTTTTATGCGTTTAAATTTAAAACAGAAGAAAAAGCCGAAACGGGTAGCTGGATGGCAAAGGCTTATCTGGGCGGTAGCACCTTCAGTAAGTCTCTGAGCATTGAGACAGTCCGGCCAAATCGCCTTAAAATTGATCTGTCTTTTGAAAACCCAAAAACAGGAAAGCCGGTTGAGGTACTTTACAGTAGCGATGGTACACCGAAAGGCAAACTGTTTTCGCAGTGGCTACACGGCGCCAGGGCAAGCAATCTGAAAGCGGATGTATCGTTGCGTTTTTCACCGAAAAAAACCCGTTTTGGGCGCTTTACCGATTTTAATTTTGATGATCCGGCCCGCCGCCTGAAAAGCACCAATAAAACATTGCTGGAAGGCAGGCTGGATAACGATGGCTATCTGCTTTTTGAAAAAGAGATAAAGCCAAAGAGCAAACCGGCTGGCATGTTAAAAGCAACATTTACCACGCGCGTTTTTGAAGAAGGTGGTGCCTTTAGTATTAGTAGCAGCAGTATTGACTATCATCCTTATGATAATTACGTGGGTATTAAATTACCCAAGGGTGATGCCACACGTAATATGTTGCTGACCGATAAACAGCATACGGTGGAAATTGCCAGTCTAAGCGATAAGGGTGAGCCGGTATCGCTGGACCAGGTGCAGGTCAGGCTGTATAAGATCAACTGGAAATGGTGGTGGGATAAATCGGGCGAGTCGCTTGCAGAATATGCGGATGGCAAAAATACGAGGTTTTTGGAAGAAGCTATTGTAAGCACCAAAGATGGCAAAGGAAGCTGGAATTTCAGTATCAAATACCCCGAATGGGGGCGTTACCTGATACGCGCCTGTGATCTTCAAGGCGGTCATTGCACGGGTAAAACAGTCTATATTGACTGGCCTGGCTGGGCAGGTCGTGCGCAGGAAGAAGGAAGTGGTGCTGCCAATCGCTTGAGTTTCTTCTCGGACAAATCAGCCTATCAAGTGGGAGAAACAGCGATTGTGCAGTTACCCGCCACAACGCAAGGCAGGGCATTGTTAACCGTGGAAACCGGTAGCAATATTTTGCAGCAACGCTGGCTGACGTTAACAGGCACTAGCGACAAAAAAGATAACAAGTTAAAACTGGAAATTCCCATTACGGCGGAAATGTCGCCCAATGCTTATGTGCATATCTCGTTGTTACAACCGCATAAAGGCAAGAAAAATGATCGCCCGATTCGACTTTACGGCATTATTCCCTTGCAGGTTGATGACCCTGGTACCTATCTTAAACCTAAACTAGAAGTAGCCAAAGAGTGGAAGCCAGAATCCACCCAAACGGTCAAGGTCAGCGAAACAAACGGTAAGCCAATGAATTATACGCTGGCGATAGTCGATGAAGGACTACTCGGTCTAACCGCGTTTAAAACGCCCGATTTGCGCCGTTATTTTTACAGCAAGGAAGCGCTAGGCATAAAAACCTGGGATTTGTTTGATGAGGTGATCGGTGCTTACGGTGGCAAGCTGGAACGGATGATTGCGCTCGGTGGTGGTGACGAGGCCGAAATCGACAACGAAGATAGCAAAAAGCGCCGTTTTCCACCGGTGGTTCAATTCCTTGGGCCATTCCATCTTGGTGCAGGTGAGACTCAAGAGCACCAAGTGACCTTGCCAGCTTACCTTGGCGCGGTGCGTGTGATGCTGGTTGCAGGTGAGAACGGTGCTTATGGAAAAGCACATCAGTCCGTATTTGTGCGCCAGCCGTTGATGCTACAGGCTGGGCTTCCAAGGGTTTTGGGGCCAAATGAAGAAGTTAGCGTGCCACTGAACCTGTTTGTCATGAATGATAAAATCAAGCAGGTTTCCATCACTGCGCAGACCGATGACCTGGTCAGTGTGGTCGGTGATAAAACACAAACACTCCGTTTCGACGCAATGGGCGACAAGATCGCCTTCATGCGACTCAAAACCGCCAATAAAACCGGCAAGACACATTTGAAATTTATTGCCACAAGCAATGATAGCAGTGGCAGTGGCATTAACAAACAGAATGAATCCGTAGTCGATGTTTATCTTAATATCCGGCAGGCAAATCAGGAAACCACCCGCACGCAGATGAAGGTGATCAACCCCGGTGAAACCTGGCAGAACCCACTCAAGCCTTTTGGCATTGAAGGCAGTAACCATGCCTTGCTGGAGATTTCGTCGGTGCCTTCACTCAACCTTGAGAAGCGCTTGCGTTATCTGGTTCAGTATCCACACGGTTGCCTTGAACAAACGACCTCCTCGGTTTTTCCACAACTGTACTTAAACAACGTCATGTCGCTGGATAAACAACGCCAGCAGGATATTGAATATCATGTCAATCGTGGTATTGAGCGCTTGCAGCGCTTTAAAAATGGCAATGGTAATTTCAATTATTGGCCCGGAGGCAATGATACCAATGAATGGGCCAGTATCTATGCCGGTCATTTTTTGGTCGAGGCTAAAAAGCAGGGCTATGCTGTACCTGCGGATTTGCTGGCTGACTGGTTGAATTATCAGGTCGATACCGCACAGTCCTATCTGGCGGCGAGTGAGAAATATTCACATGTGCAGGCGTATCGGCTTTACGTGCTGGCGCTGGCGGGTCAACCGCAACTGGGTGCGATGAACCGCTTGCGTGAATCCAGCAAGCTAAACAACAAGGCGCGCTGGATGCTGGCATCGGCTTACCAGATGGCTTCCCAGCCGGATGCGGCAAAATCGCTGGTGCAGGGTTTGCAGGTTGATCCTGAATCGGTAGCTTTCCCTGATGATACCTATAGCTCAACGCTGGGCAACCTGGGTATTCAACTGGAAAGCCTGGTTGCGCTGAATAAAAAACAGGATGCCAATTTATTGCTGGAGCGAATTGCCAAACAACTGGAGGGTGACCGCTACCAGAATACGCAGGGAATTGCCTGGGCGCTGATGTCGGTATCGCGCTATTTAGGCGGCGACACCAGTCACTTTAGCGCCAGGGTATTACAGGGCACAGAGGCAAAAAGTATCACCAGCAAAAAGCCCATTGCGAGCACAAAGCTTGGTTTTAAGGATGCGCTCAAAGTTGAGAATACCAGCGGCATCAAATTATTTGCCACGCTGGTTAACCAGGGTGTGCCGAATGCGGGCGATGAGCAGGCCGTTGAGAAAGGCTTGTCACTTAAAACGGCTTATGAAATCCGTGTCAACAAGGCAACTGGTTCGGATAAAAAGGAAAAATGGCAAGCGCTGGATATTGCTAAACCGGTTTTACAGGGCAGTGATATTCGTATCAAGGTTTCTGTGTCGAACCACTCAGAGCGTCGCGTAAAAAATATTGCGCTGACCATACCGGTTGCAGCTGGTATGGAAATTGTGCGTAGCGAAGAACCAAGTGCCTCGGATCATTCGCGCTTCGCTAATCAGCTTGATTACAAAGATGTACGTGATGACCGGGTGCATTATTATTTTGCACTGAAGCAGAACGCAACAATGACTTTCAATATCGTGGTCAATGCGTCTTACCAGGGGCGGTATTACTTGCCAGCGATCAATGCCGAAGCGATGTATGATGCGAATTACCAGGCAAGGCAGCCTGGCCATTGGCTTGATATTGTCAAAACGCTACCGCAGGTAGCGGCTAGCGGTGAAACGCCATCAGTGGAAATCCCTAAAAATGTAACCATCACAACCGATAAAGCCTGGTTGTATGATTTATCCAATGAAAACTTCAAAACAAAACTGTATCTGATCAAGGGTGACCGGGCAGAGGTGCTCGATTTTCACAAAGCCGATGATAATACCCGCTGGTACAAGGTTCGTTTCAAGGGAAAAAAGGTGATTGAAAAATGGCTTCGGGCTGATTCTACGGAATAAAGGATGAAAACAAAGCGACTTAAAAAACGTTATTGGTTTTTGGCTTTTCTGTTGTTGCTTGGGGTGTTAATTGAGCATAGTACACGCTTGCCGGAACCACTGTTTAAGGAGCCGGTTTCCAGCATCCTGCTTGACCAGAATAACAAGTTACTCGGCGCACATATTTCCAAAGATGAGCAATGGCGCTTCCCACCCTTAACAAGCGTGCCGGAAAAATTCGCCAAAAGCATTGTTACCTTTGAAGATAAGCGTTTTTACCAGCATCTGGGTGTTGATCCCTTAGCGATAGCGCGTGCGGCTAAACTGAATGTAAGCGCCGGACACGTGGTCAGCGGTGGCAGTACCTTGTCGATGCAATTGATCAGGCTGTCATTGCACAATCCTCAACGTAGCTTGTTAAACAAGTTTTTGGAGGCTATCCGCGCACTCAGGCTGGAAAGCCGTTACAGCAAGGATCAAATACTGGAACTGTATGCCAGCTATGCACCTTTTGGTGGCAATGTGGTGGGGCTGGAGGCGGCTTCGTGGCGTTATTTTGGGCGCAGCCCGGATCGTTTATCCTGGGCAGAAAGTGCCATGCTGGCGGTATTGCCGAATAGCCCGGCACTGATTCATCCGGGGCGTAGCCGCAAAAAATTAAAAGCCAAGCGGGATCGCTTGCTAAAAAAACTATACCAGAAAGGGATTATCAAAAAGCTGGATTATCAGCTGGCGATTGCGGAAAATTTACCCCACAAGCCTAAAGAACTGCCCCGCCTTGCGCCGCACCTGCTGGATACCCTGGTAGCTGGTAAAATCAATCAAAATAAAAACAATCAACACCGTTTTGTGAGCACCCTGGATGTCGTTTTGCAAAAACAAGTGAATGATATTGCACGTTATCATGGCGAAGCACTGGCGTTAAAAGATATACAAAATCTGGCGATTCTGGTGATTGATAACCGCAGTTTTGACGTTAAAGCGTATATTGGCAACACGCCGGTCAAAATCAAACAGGCAAAAAATGGACAGGCAATTGATATTATCCAGCGCCCACGCAGCACCGGTAGCACACTAAAACCTTTCCTGTTTGCCAGCATGGTTGAACAGGGGGAGATATTGCCGGAAACACTGGTTGCTGATACACCCGTGCGCTACACGGGTTATCGGCCTAAAAATTATGATCGCAAATTCCGAGGCGCGGTTCGTGCCAAACAGGCATTGGCGAGCTCATTGAATATTCCCGCTGTCAATATGCTCAGCGAGCATGGTGTGGAGCGTTTTCTGGCAGAACTGAAACAAATGGGTATGACCACCTTGCATCGGCGTTCCCGTGAATATGGCTTGCCACTGATTTTAGGCGGTGCTGAAGGAACGCTGTGGGATTTGACCAATATGTATGCAAACCTGGCGAACCGCGCACAGCAACAATCAACAGTCAAAAACAAAACCTATCGACAGTCAATTGTTATCAAAGGCGCAGACACTAAAACAAAACGGATCAATCAAATTAGTCCGCCGAGCGCCTGGATGACCTTGCAAGCACTACTTGAAGTGACGCGCCCCGGCACAGAAGGTTACTGGAAGCGCTTTAACAGTAGCCATAAAATTGCCTGGAAAACAGGCACCAGTTTTGGTCATCGTGATGCCTGGGCAATTGGAACCACGCCGCAATACACGGTAGGCGTGTGGGTCGGTAATGCCGCTGGTGAAGGTCGCCAGGGAATGACGGGGGTAAAGGTTGCAGCACCGATTTTATTTGATGTGTTTAACCGCCTTGATTTGAATGCCCACTGGTTTGTTAAACCTCGCGCACAAATGAAAATGGTTTCTATCTGTAAGGATGATGGCTTTCTGGCGACAGTAAATTGCCAGGCGGTTGATTATCTAATTCCCCAAAATAGTCATTTTGAGCGTGTTAGCCCCTATCACAAACGAATTCATCTTGATGCTTCCAGCGCCTCCAGTGCCTCCTTGCATCGTGTCAACGGCGACTGTGAATCCATCAGTAATATGCGGCATCAGGCATGGTTTGTGTTGCCGCCAGATCAGTCATTTTACTATCAGCAATCACATCCAGAATATAAGCCACTTCCACCATGGCGACACGATTGTATCGGTCAAATTGCGCAGAATACGGATAACCCTATTTCATTAATTTATCCACGGGCTAACACGCAAATCTACATTCCAACCGGTTTATCGGGTAAACGCGGCAAAACCTTATTTAAGGCAATCCACCAAAAACCGGACCAAGAAATCTACTGGCATCTGGATAATCAATTCCTGGGCACAACCAAAACCTTTCACGAACAGGCGATTTATGCCTCAGTAGGCACACATCTATTAACGCTGGTTGATCAAACAGGAAATAGGGTAAAACAACGGTTTAAAGTGCTGAACCAATGATCTTAAAGATGGTCTAGCGTTAACAATAAAAATAAAATAATCTTGAAGCTGACGGTTTGCATTTTCCAAAAGAGTGGATTATCCTGCTGTAGGCTTATTTTTTTAACTATAAATATTTTAAAGGGGTACATATGAAAAATTCAATTAAATATGCAAGTTTAGTATCTGCTATGGTGCTTGGTTTATCTGCCTGTGGCGGCGGTGGAGGAAATGGAGGTGAAAGCTCATCTTCAGGGAGTAATATTCAATCATTTCAAGGTACGTGGAAGGGTGGTTGTGAAGCTGCAGGAAATAGCTCGTATAAACAAACCTGGGAATTAAAAGCGGGTGGAGTATTGAAGAATACGATACCTGTTTTTGATCAAGCTAATGATTGTTCAGGACGAAAAAGAGGTCCGGCAATTGCTGATGCAACTTTGAGCTACAAAGGAGAGGTTGTTGTTTCAAATACCTGTAAAGATGGTAAAGCACAAAAAGTTGATCTCACTTTTAAGAAGGTGGATGCGGGGTCATTTGGCGTTCATTCTGGTGATGCAACAATAAGACGTATTCTTCAAGCACAGGGCTTGTCTTTCCCTAAGTACGATATTATGTGCATTGGTGATGACGGGAAGTTGCATACCGGTAATATTGATGGCAATAACGATGGGTCAACGGAAGCTAAACGGCCTACCGAAGTTAACCCAACAAAAGCATTTAGCAAGTAATAGCTTTGTTGTTTTGTAAAAAAGGAGCCATCTGGCTCCTTTTTTTTTAAACAATGATTATTCAGCAAGGATTCATTTCATTCGTTTTATACTCTACCATGTGAATTAAAAATTCATTTAATTAAAATAAATAAAAAAGGGGAATTAAGAAATGAATAATAAATCTATCCTGGCAGGACTAATTGCTGCTGCAACAATCAGTTTAACAGCCTGTGGTGGCGGTGGGGACGCTGCGCCAGTGGCAAATCATCCTGAAGATACAGATGTTTTTGCGCCTGTTATAGAATTGAATGGCGGTGAGGATGTTCAAATTGAAGTAGGCACAAATTATATTGATCCAGGGGCAACGGCTACGGATAATGTTGACCCGAGTGTTGAGGTTATTTCAAGTGGCTCATACAATGCAAATGTAGCTGGTACTTATACGCTTACATATACGGCAACAGACCTTGCTGGTAATACTGCTACCAGAGAGCGTACAATTAAAGTTATCCGCAAACCTGACTTTGCGGTATTTGATGGAAAATGGGTAATTGGTTGTCAGTCAATTAAAGATATGCATTTTGGTAAGGATTCAAATGGTATTTCGGGAAAGGATAAGCTTAAGGATATATTTAAAGTTACTCATGTTAATAAAATACTGACCATTTCAAAGCGCGATATCAAAACACGTTTAAGAGGTTTTGATAATAATACTTGTACTGGTGCGCCAAAGATTAAAGGTACAGCCACAGGTCGTATTGTATATACAGGTGAATATCTGGATGGCTCTTACACTGGAGAAAAAGTTGATCTTGCCTCAATTACAGAAGCACATTTTAGCCGAGAAGATAACAAAATCTTTGAAGTTGCTGAAGATTTTGGCGCAGAAAAATTGGATGAATGGGCTGTTTTAATGGGTATGCCTAAATATGATATCTTCGCAAAAGCAAATGCTACGACTTTGGTTGAAGGCAAGCTTACTGAAAACCTTGATGGTTCAATAGAAAGCAAGCGTCCTGTTGAATATAATGCGGTATCTTTTACTAAGAAATAAACTGTAATAATAATAATCCAAAAAAAGGAGCTTCGGCTCCTTTTTTTGGGTTTAAAAATTATTCTACAGCCGCTGGCATTTTTTCAATCTCAGCTTCAATCCAGTTTTTTACTTTGTCATTAATCTCAGCAGGCTTCATTCCTTCAACACTGAAAGGTCTGCCAATGCTTACGGTAATGGTTCCGGGTAGTTTGATAAAGCTATGCCTGGGCCAGCATTCTCCGGCGTTGTGTGCAACGGGATAGACCGGATAAGGTCGGCCTTGTTGGGCGCAATATTCTGCGAGTATGGCGCCGCCCATTTTATAGCGTTTAGTTTCACCGGGTTTTACGCGCGTTCCCTCCGGAAATATACATACCCAATTGCCTTCATCAAGGCGTTCCAGACCTTTTGTTTTAACTTGTTCGACGGCAGAGCTGCCAGCATTACGGTCAATCGCAATCGGTTTAACCATGGATAAAGCCCAACCAAAAAATGGGATTTTAAATAATTCTTTTTTGAGTACCCAGGAGACTGGCGGGAAAATTTTGGGAATCATCATGGTTTCCCAGGTGGATTGATGGTTGGCGAGTATAATGCCGTTGTTATTTTTGTCGATGTTTTCCCGTCCCAGAATAGTGTATTTTACGCCGCAGGTGAGTTTTAGCCACCAGATATTAAACCACGTCCACGGAACCAGAATTTTATAGCTGGTGTTGTGGGAAAGCGGTAATAGAAAAGGTGATATGAGGCCAACCAATAGTGTGCTGAGAGCAAAGCCAAGCCAAAATAGAATTGCGCGCACGTATAAAAACGCTTTCACAGGTGGCTCTCACTTGCTGTCATCAGCTGAAGCATCTGCGCCAATGCCTTGCCACGATGGCTGATGCTGTTTTTAACATCAGGGTCAAGTTCGGCTGAGCTGGTGCCATGTGTTGGTACAAAGAAAAGCGGATCATAGCCAAAACCGTTGGCACCTGACAGTTCACGCATGATGATGCCCTCCCAGCTGGCATCGGCAATCAGTGGGGAGGGGTCTTCGGCATGGCGCATATAAACAATACAGCAGCGGAAGCGGCCAGTGCGTTGGTCATCCGGTACATCTTTCATTTCTTCGAGTAATTTCAGGTTATTGGCATCATCACCCTTGCCAGAATAACGCGCAGAATAAATACCGGGGCGACCAGTTAAGGCATCAACTTCGATGCCAGAATCGTCTGCAAGTGCTGGCAAACCGGTTTGTTGCGCAGCGTTACGTGCCTTGATAATGGCGTTTTCAACAAACGTCAAACCCGTTTCAGGCACATCGACAACATTGTATTCAGATTGTGCAACAACCTCGAAACCGGCATT
>CAZPEE010000052.1:9904-11694 GCA_964585525.1 uncultured Cocleimonas sp. | reverse complement strand
TACGCCTGATTTATTTTTTGGGTAAATAAATATCCGTACAGGTGCCTTCTGCGACTTCTGCCGCAAAATTGAGTGTCTCTGATAAGGTCGGGTGTGGATGAACCGTCAAGCCTATATCTTCTGCATCTGCGCCCATTTCCAGTGCCAGCACGGCTTCTGCGATGAGTTCACCTGCGTTGGTGCCGACGATGCCAGCGCCGATCAATTGGCCGGTTTCTTTGTCAAACAAGACTTTGGTCATGCCTTCGTTGCGTCCGATACTCAGGGAGCGTCCACTGGCTGCCCAGGGGAACGCGCCTTTTTCGACCTCGATACCTTCTGCCTTGCATTCTTCTTCGGTTTTACCCATCCAGGCGATTTCCGGGTCGGTGTAGGCGACCGATGGAATGGCGCGTGCATCAAAGTATGATTTGTGCCCAGCGACGTTTTCGGCTGCGGTTTTGCCTTCGTGGGTGGCTTTGTGTGCCAGCATCGGTTGACCGACAATATCGCCGATGGCGTAGATGTGTTCTACATTGGTGCGCTGTTGTTTATCGACGTTGATAAAACCCCATTCGTTGACGGCAACGCCTGCTTTGCCTGCATCAATCAGTTGACCATTGGGACTGCGTCCGATGGAGACCAGCACGCGGTCGAAGGTGTCTGTCTCTGGCGCACCTTTTTTGGAACCAACGGTGTCACCTTCAAAGGTACATACCAGTCCTTTTTTCGTGGGTTTGATCTCACTGACCTTGGTGTTGAGGAAAATATTTTCGTATTTCTTTTTGATTCGGCGCTCCAGCGGACGCACGATGTCGCGGTCAGCGCCAGGCATCAATCCTGGGCCAAGTTCCACGACGGTTATTTGCGAGCCCAGGGCATCATAAACGGTTGCCATTTCAAGTCCGATAATACCGCCACCGACCACAAGCATGCGTTTTGGTACGTCTTCCAGTTCCAGCGCGTCGGTAGAATCCATCACGCGAGGGTCATTCCACGGAATGAAAGGTAATTTGGTCACGCGTGAGCCTGCTGCGATGATGCAGTTGTCAAAGCCAACCGAGCTTTTAGTGCCATCATCGGCTTCGACTTCAAGGGTGTTTGCCGAGGTGAATTTTCCGTAGCCCTGGATGATTTGTACTTTGCGTTGCTTTGCCAATGCTTTTAAGCCGCCGGTGAGTTTTTTGACGATGCCTGCTTTATAGTCGCGCACCTTGTCGATGTCGATGTTGGGTTTGCCAAAGCTTACCCCAAGGTGATCGGCTTCCGCGGCTTCATTGATGACTTCGGCAGTGTGTAACAGTGCTTTGGAGGGGATACAGCCGACGTTTAAACAAACACCACCGATGTTGGGATAGCGCTCAATCAGGATCACTTCAACGCCTAAATCAGCCGCACGGAAAGCGGCAGTGTAACCACCGGGGCCAGAGCCAAGCACCACCAGTTTGGCGTGCATGTCGGCTTCACCGTTAAAACTTGCTGCCTCTGGAGTAGCTGTTTCTTCTGTGGCGGGTGATTCCTGTTGTGTTGCCGGTTTTTCGCTTTCTTCGTTTGAAGCTGCCTCGGCTTCGTCAAGCATTGCAATTAAACTGCCTTGTTTAACCTTGTCGCCAACCGCAACCTTTACTTCGGTAATGGTTCCGGCAGCCGGGGAGGGGATTTCCATCGAAGCCTTGTCAGATTCGACCGTAATCAGTGAATCTTCCGGCTGGACAGTATCACCTTTGCTGACCAGCACTTCAATGACTTCTACTTCGTCAAAATCACCAATATCTGGAACGTTTATTTCGATTGTCACGTTTGTTATCTCA
>CAZPEE010000052.1:5124-9804 GCA_964585525.1 uncultured Cocleimonas sp. | reverse complement strand
GGTGTAAATTTGGTTCCGCCAATACCGCCCAGGCTGGAGATGGTAAAGCAGCCGCCTTGCATGTCGGATGGTTTGAGTTTTTTGTCACGTGCTTTAATCGCCAGTTCGCGGATTTCCTGGGAGATTTCAACCAGTGATTTTTGGTCTGACTCGCGAATTACCGGAACCACAAGCCCGTTGGGTGTGTCCACGGCAACACCAATGTTAAAGTATTTTTTTAGTATCAGTTTTTCACCGCTGGCATCCAGTGAGCTATTAAAACGCGGGAAGGCTTTCAGCGAGGCAACCACTGCCCAGATGATGAAGGCAAGCGGCGTAATCTTGATGCCTTCTTTTTCCATTTCCTTGCCCATTTGTTTGCGGAAGGCTTCCATCTCGGTGATGTCGGCTTCATCAAACTGGGTAACGTGCGGGATGGTGAGCCAGCTACGGTGCAGGAATTCGCCCGTTAGCTTGTTGATTTTGGACAGCGTTAGCTGCTCGGTTTCGCCAAACTGGCTGAAATCAATTTCAGGTGCCGGTTTGATGCCAAGTGAAGCTCCGCCACTGCCACCGCTTGCCAGGGCTTTTTTCACATAGCCTTTGACATCATCGCGGTTGATACGCCCTTTGCGGCTGGTGCCTATGATGTTGCCAAGGTCTACGCCTAAGTCACGTGCAAATTTACGCACCGACGGGCTGGCGTAGGCTTTACTAAAGCGGACTTCGTCAATATTTTCTGTGGGCGAATGTTTGTCGGCAGGTAGTTTGCCGGGTGATGCCTTGGCAGGTGTCGATTTTGCCGGAGCCATTTGTTCGTGTTGGTGCTCAGCCACTTTCTTTGCTTCAGGTGCAGGCGTGTCTGCTTGTTTGGCATTGCTTGCCTTATCAGCATCAGCATTATCCGCACTATCCGCATCAACTTGCATCATTAAAATAACACTGCCCTGTGCGATATTATCACCCAGGGCTACTTTCATTTTGACGATTTTCCCCGATTCGCTGCTGGGAATTTCCATGGAGGCTTTGTCAGATTCTACGGTAATTAGCGAATCTTCTGCTTGTACTACATCGCCTTCTGCAACCAGTATTTCGATCACTTCAACCGAATCAAAATCACCAATATCAGGTACTACGATTTCTTTAATACTCATCCTGGTGGCTCCTTAATCCAGTAACGGGTTGGCTTTTTCAGAATCAATCTTGTATTTTTTGATTGCATCTGCAACTTTTCCGGCGGGCATACTGCCTTCGTCAGCCAGCGCCTTTAAGGCGGCTACCACGACCTGGTAACGGTCAACTTCAAAATGGACGCGCAGGTTTTTGCGGGTATCACTACGGCCAAAACCATCCGTGCCGAGTACCGTGTAGCCAGCTGGAACCCATTTGCGAATCTGCTCTGGATATTGCTGTATATAATCGGTAGCGACAATCGCGGGACCCCGGTGGCCTTTGAGTTGCTGTGTCACATAAGGTGTTTTGGCCTTTTCCAAAGGATGCAGGCGGTTCCAGCGCTCAACATCCTGCGCTTCGCGTGCCAGCTCATTGAAACTGGTACAACTCCAGATATCGGCATCGACGCTCCAGTCTTTGGCAAGCAGTTCGGCTGCGGCGATCACTTCTCTTAAAATGGTGCCAGAACCCATTAGTTGCACTTTCTTTTTCTTTTTGCCGCCGCTTTTAAACAGGTACATGCCCTTGATGATGCCTTTTTCGACACCTTTGGGCAGTGCGGGTTGCTGGTACGATTCATTCATTGCCGTGATGTAGTAGTAGACATCCTGCTGTTCGCTGTACATGCGCTTCATGCCATCGTGGACAATCACCGCCATTTCGTAGGCAAAGGTCGGGTCATAACTGATACAGTTTGGAATCAGTCCGGCCTGAACCATGCCGTGGCCATCCTGGTGTTGCAGGCCTTCCCCGGCGAGTGTGGTACGGCCTGCGGTTGCGCCAATCAGGAAACCACGTGAACGGCAATCACCGGCTGCCCAGGCAAGGTCGCCAATGCGCTGGAAACCAAACATGGAGTAGTAAATGTAAAACGGAATCATATTCACGCCATGTGTGCTGTAGGCGGTTGCTGCGGCTATCCAGGAGGAGAATGCACCGGCTTCGTTGATGCCTTCTTCGAGTATCTGGCCGGATTTGTCTTCCTTGTAGAACATCACCTGTTCTTTATCCTGTGGCTCGTAAAGCTGGCCGACGGAAGAAAAGATACCAAGCTGGCGGAACATGCCTTCCATGCCGAAGGTGCGGGCTTCATCGGGTACGATGGGAACCACGTACTTGCCCATTTTCTTGTCACGCGTGAGCATGGTAAGTAGTCGCACAAACGCCATGGTGGTTGACATTTCACGCTCGCCGGAGCCATCCAGTAGTGCCTGGAAGGTTGTTAGTGGAGGAACTTCAAGTGGTGTTGCGCGTGTTTGGCGAATGGGCAAGGGGCCGCCCAGTTTTTTACGGTGCGCCAGCATGTATTCACGTTCCGGGCTGCCTTCTTCCGGGCGGTAATAAGTGGCTGCCGCTGCTTCATCATCATCCAGTGGGATATTGAAACGATTTTTTAACTCAATCATCTCATCTTCGCTGAGTTTTTTCTGTGAATGGGTACGGTTTTGGCCTTCACCCGCAGAGCCCATGCCATAGCCTTTGACGGTGTGGGCTAGTATCACGGTAGGTTGTCCTTTGTGGTTAACCGCTGCATCGTAGGCGGTGTAGACTTTGTGCGGGTCATGTCCGCCACGGTTTAAGCGCCAGATGTCGGCATCTGACATTTTTTCAACCATGGCGGCTAATTCCGGGTAGGCCCCGAAGAAATGTTTACGAACGTAAGCACCGTCTTTTGCCTTGTAGTTCTGGTATTCGCCGTCGACCACTTCCATCATGCGTTTTTTCAGTATGCCGTCTTTGTCGTTGGCAAGTAGTGGGTCCCAGTATGAGCCCCAGAGTACCTTGATGACATTCCAGCCTGCGCCACGGAACATCGCTTCCAGTTCCTGTACGATTTTGCCATTGCCGCGCACCGGGCCGTCGAGCCGTTGCAGGTTACAGTTGACCACCCAGGTCAGGTTGTCCAGGTTTTCACGTCCGGCCAGGGAGATTGCGCCGAGTGTTTCCGGCTCGTCTGTTTCACCATCGCCGACAAATGACCAGACACGGCGGTCTTTGGTATCTGCCAGGTTGCGGTGTTGCAGGTATTTCATGAAACGCGCCTGGTAGATTGATTTGATCGGGCCAAGCCCCATGGAAACGGTCGGGAACTGCCAGTAATCCGGCATCAACCAGGGATGCGGGTAAGAAGACAGGCCGGGTGAGTCAGCCTCCTGGCGAAACGTATCCATGGTGTCTTCATCAAAACGGCCTTCGAGGAAGGAACGTGCATAAATACCGGGTGTGATATGTCCCTGGAAATAAATCAGGTCGCCACCGTGGTCGGGTGAAGGTGCATGCCAGAAGTGGTTAAAGCCTACATCGTAAAGTGTTGCGGATGAGGCGAACGAGGCGATATGACCACCCAGCTCGGCGCTTTTACGGTTGGCACGAACCACCATGGCTGCAGCGTTCCAGCGGATAAAACTGCGGATACGGCTTTCAATCGCCAGGTCACCCGGATTGGGTTTTTCAAGGTGCGGGGGAATGGTGTTAATATAAGCTGTATTGGCAGAGTAGGGTAGGTTCGCACCATTATGACGTGCGTTATCAATCAGTTGTTCGATGATAAAATGGGCGCGTTCCACACCATCGGCTTCGATGATCGCTTCCAGTGCTTCTGTCCAGTCCTGGGTTTCTTGTGGATCAATATCCAGCAAGTTTTTATCTGTTTCGTTATAACTGCTCATGCTAGTTTCCCGACGCAATTGTTTTGTTTGTATTTGAGCAGGGTATTTTAGCATCGTTAAGGATGTTTTTAAAGAAATTGAAAGTCAAAATAATATCAATAATAAAAACAATGTGTTACAGCATCAAAATAAAATAATTATTCATATGTTATTTTAAACAACGATCATGTAAGCTGTCACAATGGATTTGAATGACTCGTTACTTAAAAAAGAAAACACGGATGATGCAGAAGATATTATCCCTATGGGAAGTCGATTCCGTGGTTTTTTGCCAGTGGTTATTGATCTTGAAACTGGTGGCTTTAATCATCATACCGATGCCTTGCTGGAAGTTGCCGCAGTAACCCTGCGTATGGATAGCCAGGGCATGTTAAAGCCTCATTCGACACATGGCTGGCATGTGGCTCCATTTGATGGTGCGAATATGGAGCCTGCTTCACTGGAAGTGAATGGCATTGACCCGAATTTACCTTTTAGGCAGGCAATAGCAGTTGATGAAGAAAAAGCATTAACCGAGTTATTCCAGATTGTACGTAAAGAATTAAAACTCAATAGCTGTAAACGCGCCATCCTGGTTGGCCATAATGCAGCTTTTGATCTTAATTTCCTTAACGCAGCAGTTGCCAGGACCAATAAAAAACGTAACCCATTCCATCCCTTTAGCACCTTTGATACGGTAACGCTGGCCGCCATGGCCTACAAACAGACGGTACTGGCTCGCGCGGTTAAGGCGGCTGGATTCCCCTGGGATGCAGATGAGGCACATTCTGCGGTTTATGATACCGAAAAAACAGCTGACCTTTTTTGTAATGTGATGAATCGTTGGCAGGAGAATGTTGGAACCGAATAGAACGCTTAG
>CAZPEE010000052.1:0-5024 GCA_964585525.1 uncultured Cocleimonas sp. | reverse complement strand
TTAGTTCTGTTTCAAAAAAGCATCTGCCTGGCGTTGTAATTTGCCACGTTCAAACAATAGTTTCCAGCGGTCACCTCCGGCTTGCCGCCATAACAGCGCGGCACGAATACCGGCTAATAACAGTGTACGTATCTGCGCAGCATTTTCAGGCTTGGATAAGTGGTTCTGGTCGCCTTTGACCATGATTTTGGGTGTCATCGTGCTGATGGTGTTGGCATAGACATCGGCAAGTTTGGCAATGACGTTTTCGTGGGTAGCATCAAAAAAATCCAGTTTTGTCTGCGCTTCTTCGATGCCCTTGATCAGTTCCTTAAAAAGCTCGGGGTTTTTGTTTAACTTTTTTTCCAGGTGAAGCAACCCCAGTCCATAGCGGGTGGCTTCCATATCTTTGGGCTTTCCATCGGGGGTTAGTTGGCTGCCACCGAGTTGGTTGAGCATGGAGGAAAGCCCTGTTTTCAGCTTAGGAATAGAACCATAGAGATCTTCCGCACTGTCTGCATCGTCTTTGAGGATGCTGTTAACACAGGTTGCCATCAAATCTTTATCGACATGTCCTGTATTGGCGACTTGTATGACGCCTTCGACACATTGAAAGAGTCCTGCCAGGGCGATAGTACGATTACGTGTGTTTGATTCCACAGATGATTAACCTAAAGTTTTTATAATGATTTGTAATTTGATCAGAGGTTCTCAAGAGAATCAATCACAATTTCCCTGACTTCTGCATCTTTGTCGTTTTTTCCTGCTTCAAGAATCGGGATGGCGCGTTGATCATGGCTCATGCCCAGATAATGATAGGCATCGGCGCGGATTCTTGGGTCTTTATGTTTGGTGAGTTTTTCCAGCGCAGGTATCAGTGATTGAAGCAGGGGCAGGTTACTGTCTGCCAATTCTTCAAAGACCACACCAATACCAATGCGGGTGCTGAGAATCGTGCCTGTATCCCCCAGTAATGCCATGATGGTTTGCATGGAATCTGGATTCTTTTTGATGGTTTCAACAACCTTGTTGGCTTGCCCGTCAGAGAGTAAGAAATCAAAATCCGCCAGTTGATTGTTATCGCCTGTTTGTTGATCCTGAAGTGCCCATTCGGCGCGTTGCTTGAGTGCTTCCAGTGTTTGTGCGCCCGTTAATTCGTGCTTGCCGATACGCACCCAGGGCACGGAACGGGTGTTAAATTCCTGCATTGCTTCGGGGTGTTGTTCCAGGTTAATGACCTTCAGGCTGCCGATATCGCCGTTTTTTATCAGCTTTGCCAGTGAGTCCAAAACGCCGGGGCAGTGGGCGCAGTGGCTACTGAGTAACATTATGGCACCGGGTGCGCTGGTACGGGTTGGTTGTTTATCGTTTTGTTGCTGGCTCATAGTGTATTTTACGTTTTCTGGGGATTTTGGCAGAGTCCCAATTCTGCACTGCCCAGCGCCATAAGTCATCCAGATTACCAAACTCTTTTATACTTGGTGGTTGTTGTCCTAAAAAAGAGAGCGCATCAATTAATTGTGAGCGTTTGTTAAACAGGGGGATTTCCTGTGCCTGGTTTTGTTTACTCAGTTTTTTTCCATCCACTGTTGTGGCGACCGGGAAATGCAGATAGTCTGGCTGTGGATAAGCCAGAATTTGCTGCAGGTAAATTTGCCTGGGTGTGTTGTCAAACAGGTCAGCACCACGAACGATATGGGTAATGCCTTGTAATGCATCATCCACGACCACGGCTAACTGGTAGGCAAACAGGCCATCAGAGCGTTTCAGTATATAGTCACCAACTTCTTCCTGGATATTCTGGCAAAAATGCCCCTGGCATTGGTCATCAAAACAGCGTGTTTTTGATTCTGTCTTTAAGCGAATACTGGTTTGTTTTGCATCTGGGTTAGTCACAGATTCACGACAGTAGCCAGGATAGATATAGCTGTAGGGGTGACTCCCTGCCTGAGCCTGTAGCTGTTTGCGGGTGCAACTACAAGGATAAGTATATTGCTGGATTGAATCCAGGGCTTGCTGGTAAGTATTGCCCTGCTGGCTTTGATAAAGAACCTCGCCATCCCATTGGAATCGAAAGGCTTCCAGTGTTTTTAAGATTGAGCCGGCATACTCTGTTTTGCAACGGCCGGTATCCAGGTCTTCCATACGCAGTAGCCATGCGTTGTTACTTTGCGAACGGGCTGCAAGATAGCTGGCGACGGCTGCGATTAACGAGCCAAAATGCAGTGGGCCAGTGGGGGAGGGGGCGAAACGACCCACGTAGCGGGCGGGTGATTGATTGTTACGTGAAATGCGGGAGCTTTCGGTTTCAGGCATCCCGAAAACTCCTGCTAGTGTTAGGCCAATTGCTTTTCTTTAATTTCCTGGGTGGTTTTACAGTCGATACAAAGGTCAGCTGTTGGGCGAACCTCAAGGCGCTGTAAACCAATTTCAACACCACAGGCATCACAATAACCGTAATCGTCTTCATCCAGGCGGGCAATGGTTTTGTCGATTTTACGCACCAGCTTGCGCTCCCTGTCGCGGGTACGCAGTTCCAGTGTGAATTCTTCTTCCTGGGTAGCGCGGTCAGCCGGATCGGAAAAGTTACTGGCTTCTTCCTGCATGTGGTCAACGGTACGGTCAACTTCTTCCATCAACGATTTTTTCCAGGCAATCAGAATATCACGAAAATGCTTGCGTTGATTTTCGTTCATGTATTCTTCATCCGCTTTGGCCTGGTAGGGCTCAATACCGTCTACGGGTAATGCAGATTTTCTGGTGATAGTTGTTTCAGTAGAATCAGAAACAGATGTCATTATTATCTCCTAACTTTAAACTGTATGGCTAGCCCAATTCATCAGCCTGTTACAACATGAGTTGTTTAGTATCAATAACGTTATTGGTAACAATCTGGATGAATAAAATTTAGCGCGCAAATTATAACAGATTTTGTTTAATTATACTTAATTGTTTTTTCAAGTGTTTGTAAATGTGCGGTAAGATCATACCCTTGTACTCTTATAAACCTGAACCAGAAATAATGACGAAAAAAGACTATCAACAAAAAGTGAAGCAGCTTATCCGTTGGGCACATGCTTATTATGTCGAGGATAATCCCGTTGCGACTGATGAAGAATATGACCGGCTGTATCATCAGGTGCTGGATTACGAAAAAGCACATCCAGAAGATGTTGTGCCAGATTCCCCTACAAAACGTGTTGGTGGTGTGGTGCGTGATGAGTTTAGCAAAGCCAAACATATTCAGCGGATGTGGAGTATGGAAGATGTTTTTACGCTGGATGAAGTCAAGGAGTGGCTGGCTCGTGTAGAAAAAAATGTGGGGCCGTGTCGTTATTTTTGTGAGCCAAAGTTTGATGGCGCGAGTATGAACCTGCTCTATGAGAATGGTGCATTGGTTCGTGCGATTACCCGGGGTGATGGGTTTGTGGGTGAAGATGTCACTGATAATGTACGCACCATCCGCTCAGTGCCACTGCGTATTGACTACGCTGAATTGATTGAGATTCGTGGCGAAGTGGTGATACGCAAACACGACTTTGAGAAGATCAATCAAGAGCGTCTGGAAAACAACGAAGCGCCGTTTGCCAACCCCAGGAATGCGGCAGCGGGTAGTTTGCGGCAACTGGATTCTGCCGTTACGGCAAAACGGAGGCTGGTTTTTTATCCCTGGGGGGTGGGTCAAAATAATTTGAAACATCCATACCTGTCGGAAAAAATGGCGTTTATCCATCAGCTTGGTTTTCTAAGTCCACCTTATTCAGAGGCTTGTGAAACAGCCGGGGAGATCGAAGCATTTTATCAAAAATTGATTAGCTTGCGCGATGACATTCCCATGATGATGGATGGCATGGTCATCAAGGTTGATGAAATAACGCTCCAGGAAGATTTGGGCTACACTGTCAAATTTCCAAAATGGATGTGTGCCTACAAGTTTCCAGCGGTGGAGAAAGTGACCCGGATCAAGGCAATTACCTTGCAAGTGGGTCGTACTGGTGTGATAACACCGGTCGCTGAAGTTGAGCCAGTCAATATAGATGGGGCGGTGATTTCGCGGGCTACCTTGCATAATTTTGATGAGATTGAACGCAAGGATATTCGCATTGGTGATAGCGTGATTATTATCCGCAGTGGTGATGTCATCCCTAAAATTACCAAGGTGTTAGTTGAGCGGCGCACAGGCAATGAACAGCGAATTAAACGCCCAACCCATTGCCCGACCTGTGGCAGTGAATTACTCCGTGAAGATACCTTGATCAAATGCCAGAACCTGGATTGTCCTGACAGGGTGGTCAATTCCATTATTCATTTTGCCAAAAAAGGCTGTATGAATATTGATGGACTGGGTGGAAAAATTGTCGAATTGCTGGTTAAAAAAGGCATTATTCATAATATCCTGGATTTGTACCATCTGGATTTTGATGATTTGATCGTTCTTGAAGGTTTTAAGGAAAAACGCGTTAACAAACTGCTGCAAGCCATTGAAAAAACAAAAGGAACAGAGTTATCCAGGCTCATCAATGCACTCGGCATTGAACATATTGGAGAGGTTGCCAGTAAAGCGTTGGCGCAGGAGTTTGGTTTGGATATCGTCAATGCCGATTATGACAGGCTCGTTGCTATTGAAGGTATTGGCGAAGAAATGGCAAATTCCTTGCTGGAATTTATGCGGGTTAACCATGATTTTGTGCTCAAACTGTTTGCGGTGATAAAACCTGTCGCCCCGCAAAAAATTGAAGCAGAAGAGAATCCATTTAAAGGTAAAACGGTTGTATTAACCGGTAGCCTGAGCCAAAGCCGAAATGTGATTAAAGAACAGCTGGAGGCCTTGGGTGCCAGGGTGAGTGGTTCTGTTTCCAAAAAAACAGATGTCGTGATTTACGGTGAAAAAGCCGGTAGTAAATTAAGCAAGGCAGAGCAACTGGGTGTAACAACACTAACAGAGGCGCAGATGAAAGAAATACTATTGTCTGGTCATCCAACATGAATTTAAGTGCAACACCGATATTGCTGGAAAATTTATACTGGATTACGCTTGTCGCGGT
>CAZPEE010000051.1:8514-11751 GCA_964585525.1 uncultured Cocleimonas sp. | reverse complement strand
GTTCTCTGCGTTAAAAACGCTTTTATAATCCTAGCCAGAAACCAAGCGATCCATCGACCGGTAAGAAACTGCTTCGCTAATATGTGCTGTTTGTATTTGCTCGCTTTTAGCTAAATCAGCGATGGTGCGGGCGACTTTTAAAATGCGGTGGTAGGCGCGTGCAGAGAGTTTGAATTTATCTATCACTTGCGCCAGCAATGCTTCATCCTGGTGACTCAATTTACAATACTGTTCAATTTCTTTATTGCCCAAAAAACAATTGGCTTTTTGCTGGCGTTGTAGCTGGCGCTCCCTGGCGGCAATGACGCGCTTGCGTACTGTTTCGCTGGTTTCACCGTCGGCGGGTTTTTGCAGGTCTTGCCGTGGCAGGCGGGGCACCTGGATTTGCAAGTCTATGCGGTCAAGGAATGGGGCTGATAGTTTGGAACGGTAACGGCGCTGCTGCTCTGGCGAACATTGGCAGTTATCCAGGTCACAGCCTTGCGCACAGGGGTTCATTGCGGCGATAAGCTGGAATTTTGCCGGATATTTTGCTTGCCGTGCGGCACGTGAAATGGAGATTTCCCCCGTTTCCAGTGGCTCGCGCAGAACCTCCAGAACCTGACGGTTAAATTCGGTCAGTTCATCCAAAAAAAGCACACCGTTGTGCGCCAATGAAATCTCGCCGGGTCGGACTTTTGAGCCTCCGCCAACCAATGCCACGCCAGATGAGGTATGGTGCGGTGAGCGGAATGGGCGCAGCCCCCAGTCTTTTGCATCAAAGCCCTGGTCACTGATCGATGCGATGGTCGCTGATTCCAACGCCTCCGCATCACTCATTGCTGGCAATAGGGTTGCCAGCCTGCTCGCCAACATGGTTTTGCCTGTACCCGGAGAACCAATCATGAGTAGATTATGCTGGCCTGCAGCAGCTATCTCCAGTGCGCGTTTTGCCTGGAATTGGCCTTTGACATCGTGCAGGTCAATCTCGTAATCACGCTGCCCGGCTTGCAGGTTTGGCGAATGTGCCATTAATGTTTCAGCCTGGCTTAGATGCGCGGTGATGTTGAGTAAATGATCTGCTGCATAAACGCTTAAACCCTGGATTAAACAGGCTTCGTCGGCATTATCTTTGGCTACAAATAATGAACGCCCTATTTTGTTAGCCGCATAAGCACTGGGTAATACGCCTTTGACTGGACGAAGTTGACCGCTTAATGAAAGCTCGCCGATAAATTCATATCCGGCGAGCGTTTGTTCTTTGATTTGCCCCGATGCAGCCAGAATGCCTAGCGCGATGGGCAAATCAAATCGCCCGCCATCTTTGGGAATATCGGCAGGTGCCAGGTTCACCGTGATACGTTTTGATGGAAATTCAAAACCTGAATTGATTATTGCTGCCCTGACACGGTCTTTACTTTCCCTAACCGCAAGTTCGGGCAAACCGACCACGGCAAAACCGGGCAGGCCATTACCCAGGTGTACTTCTACGGCAACTTCTGGCGCATTAATGCCATCATTGGTTCGGCTATGGATTATGGCGAGATTCATCGAACGTTTATCTAGGGTTTGCTACAATAAGTTTGGGTTATCTGTAAATATAACAGATTAAATGAATGAGCATACAGATGCCAGATAAGAGGTGTTACAATGCTTACAATCTATCTAAACCGGGTGTTTTATGAAATATCCGGGCTAACATACGTTTTTTGAATAGGGCTTTACGCATGGAACTTGGGCTTACCATTGTTGCAATACTCGGTTTTTTGCTGTTTTTACTGAGTTATTTGAGGTTTATGTTTGCCGGGTTCAAGCATCATCCCGTGACTGGCGTTATTGCTTCAATTCCTGTTTTAAACGTGCTTGTATTGCCAACCTTATGGTATCGCACCGGGAAATTTCTGGTGTTTGGGCTGTTTGCACTAGCGCTGGCAGTTGCGGCCTGGTTTATGGGAGCCGAGAAAGGAATCAATCACTATACCAGTACATTACTGGGCAAAAGTTTACCTTCTGTTACGCAACAAACAACATCGCAAACAGCAGGGACAGCTACCGTGCCAGCAGCAGCTGTTGCTACCCCTGTTGCACCACAAGGTACTGCAGAACCTCAAGCTAACCAGCCCGCAGCCATTCAAAATACGCCACAGCCTACTACCCATTCCCAAGTCAAACAGATTAGTTTTGATGAAAGCCAATTGCAAAGCCTTCCGGGTAAAGCCTTGTATAAAATGAGTTTTGAGGATGTTCCTGTCAATACTATTACAAGCCTGACAGGACGTATCGTTCGACTTCTGGATAAAGACCACAAAATGATTGAAGGCAGGGTCGCTACAATCGGTGCATCATCAGTTACCATAGAACAAACCAATCATAGCGGTACTGGTCTTGAATTACCCATAGCCAATATTAAAAAACTCAGCTTGATGGTTAAAAAACCGCTTAGGTAGAGGGCATCATCTAACATGAACTGTTATGTCTACAGAAGTAAGCATAAGCAAGGGCTTTACCTGTACCTTGTGGAAAAAGATGATTTTTCACAGGTGCCAGAATCATTGCTGAAAATGCTGGGCGAAACGACGTTTTCGTTTGAGTTTGATCTAAGTGAAAACCGCAAACTGGTGCGCGCAGAAGCACTGGAGGTGATTCGCAATATGAAAGAAAACGGTTTCTTCCTGCAAATGCCTCCCGCGAAGGATGAGTTGCTTGGGCTTAAGGCAAACTAATACGCCACCCGTCAGCTACTGACGTATTAGTTGTATGCGCCTTAATGTTCAATATGAAGTTTACTGTTTATACAACACTACCAAAAGACTGGTCTACGCTACCTGCTGGTGCGCTTAGCCCCGCGATCTGGCAACCTTGAGCGACGGGTCCTTTGGGTAATAACCTGTAAAGATACTTTAACCCGCCTTTTACATGGAAACGTTCTTCAAGCGCGTCGGTTAGCTCGCGCCGATTGGGTTTTTCATGGCTTGAAAAATAACTTTGCAAGGCCTTGATTACCTCAATGTAATCATCTTTAAATTTCAGCCCGGATTGTTCTAGTTGCTGTCTGGCTTTGGCAATATCCCAGCCGTGTGGTGCATTTGGAAATTCACTCATTGTTTATTCTCCGTGTTTAACAGTGTGTGTTTAAAAGAGAGGCTCTGATACGTTCTTTTTTGGGAACCATTTGTCTGTTTTAATCAGAACCTGCCTTATAAGATAGGAGAAAAAATAGGGGTATGTTTAAATCCATCAATATTCATAGGGATTATC
>CAZPEE010000051.1:0-8414 GCA_964585525.1 uncultured Cocleimonas sp. | reverse complement strand
AGGGCTTATCGCCGCTTATCAATATTCTTGTAATCCCGTGTGGTCGCCCCCGTGTATAGCTGCCTTGGCCTGCCGATTTTGGATTGCTTGTCCGCCATCATTTCATTCCACTGTGAAACCCAGCCAACGGTACGCCCAACCGCAAACAGTACGGTAAACATATTAAGCGGTATTCCCATGCCGAGAAAAATAATACCGGAGTAAAAATCAACATTCGGGTAGAGGTTGCGTGATTTAAAATAATCATCATTGAGCGCAACCTGTTCCAGTTCCATTGCGGTATCCAGTAATTTCTGGTGCGTTGGGTTTTGACACGCGCCTTGCTCCAGCATATCGTGGCAAATTTCTCGGATGATTTTGGCACGCGGGTCGTAGTTTTTATAAACACGGTGACCAAAACCCATCAGGCGGAAACGGTCATTTTTGTCTTTGGCGCGTTGAATGAAATGAGAAAGTGGTTTACCTGATTCATTAATGTCGGTGAGCATACGGATCACTGCTTCGTTCGCGCCACCATGCGCTGGCCCCCATAAGGACGCAATGCCCGCTGCCAGTACCGCAAACGGGTTTGCCTGTGAGCTTCCGGCCAGCCGTACCGTCGAGGTTGAAGCATTTTGTTCGTGATCTGCATGTAAAATCAGAATCACATCCAGTGCTTTTTCCAAAAGTGGGTTTACCTCGTATTTTTCACTTGGCATGGCGAACATCATGTGCAAAAAATTAGCGCTAAAACTTAAAGAATTATCAGGATAAATAAAGGGTAGCCCCATTGCGTAACGATAACTCCAGGCGGCGATGGTGGGCATTTTGGCAATCAGGCGATGCGCAGAATTCATCCGGTCTATGGGGTTGTGAATGTCTTCATCATCATGGTAGAAAGCGGAAAGCGCACCGACCACGCCGACCATGATAGCCATCGGGTGACCATCACGGCGGAAGCCAGAGTAAAAGCGCAGCAGTTGCTCATGCAGCATGGTGTGGTAGGTAATGCTCTCGGTGAATTGATCCAGCTCTGTTTTCGTGGGCAACTCACCGTTGAGCAATAGGTAAGCGGTTTCCAGAAAGGTACTTTTTTCGGCAAGCTGCTCGATGGGATAACCACGGTATTCAAGCACACCTTCCTCACCATCCAGGTAGGTTATATCGCTCCAGCAACTCGCCGTAGACATAAAACCAGGATCAAAAGTAAAATAACCCAGCTCTTTGTAAAGCGGCCGAATATCAATCGTCATAGGGCCATTGCTGGCTTTTAACAAATCCAGTTCGATTTGTTTGCCGGTGCGGTTGTCGATCAGTGTTACAGTATCTTTTTTAGGCATGTTACTTCCCTTTTTTAAACTCTATTACCAAGTCACCCTGCTCCAGGATTTCACCTTCCTGTAGATGTATTTTCTTGATAATGCCGGAGATAGGTGCAGTGATGGTGGTTTCCATTTTCATCGCTTCTATGACAAATAGCGGCGTATCCTTCTCAATAGTTTGCCCTTCTTCCACAGTAATTGCCGCTAGCCGTCCGAGGATGGGGGTGCCGATTTCGTTGCTGTTTTCATCCAGTGCCTTGCGGTTGACTTTTTGTGTCGAGACAACCGAATTATCGCGCACACTGATGCTGCGCGTCTGGCCGTTTAAATCAAAAGTCACGGTACGCATACCGCTGGCATCAGCTGGTGAGGCGTATATTTTCTTGATAACAATAATTTTACCTTTGCCTAGCTCGACACGGATTTCTTCGCGTGGCTTTAAACCATAGAAAAAAGCCGTTGTTGGTAGCACCGAGATAGTGCCGTAATCCTGTTGATGCTGGTAAAAATCGGCAAACACCTTGGGATACATCATGTAGGACAAGAAGTCGGTCATAGTACAGCAATCATCAAACGCTTCCTGGAATGCAGCAAATTCCTTGTCAAAATCGACAGGTTTTAAGTGGTCATTGGGGCGTCCGCTGAAAGGTTTTTCATTTTTCAAAACCAGTTTACTCAGTTTTTTCGGAAAACCGCCTTCAACCTGACCCAGGTTGCCGATAAACAGGTCATGCACCGATTCAGGAAAGGCAAGTGTGCCACCCTGTTCCATAATATCCTGCTCGGTCATGCCATTGGAGGTCATGAAAATTGCCATATCGCCGACAACTTTGGAAGAGGGTGTCACCTTGATAATATCGCCAAACATTTTATTCACTATGGCGTAGTTCTTTTTTACCTCTTCAAATTTATCTTCCAGCCCCAGTGCGATGGATTGCGGACGCAGATTGGAGTATTGCCCGCCGGGTATTTCATGCTCATAAACCTCGGCCGTACCTGACTTTAAGCCGGATTCAAACGGGTAATACATATCGCGCACATCTTCCCAGTAGTTGGCATACTGGTTAAGTGAATCCAGCTCAAAAGGCTGCTCACGCGGCTGGCCTTCCATGACGGCTATCAGTGAATTGAGGTTGGGCTGTGAGGTTAGGCCAGACATGGAACTTAAGCAGGCATCGACGATATCAACATCGGCTTCTATCGCTTTGAGCAGCGTAGCCGCCTGCATGGATGAGGTGTCGTGCGTATGCAGGTGAATCGGCAGATCAACCGCTTCTTTTAATGCAGGAATCAACACTTCTGCCGCGTAGGGCTTGAGTAAGCCTGCCATGTCTTTTAATGCCAGTGTGTGCGCGCCAGCATCTTCCAGCTGTTTTGCCAGGTCGGTGTAGTATTGCAGCTTGTATTTGTATCCTGCTTCGGTATTAAGCACATCGCCTGTGTAGCAAATTGTGCCTTCGGCAATACCGCCGGTTTGCTCACGCACCACCTGGATGGATTTACGCATGCCTTCAATCCAGTTGAGCGAATCAAAAATACGGAAGACGTCAATACCATTTTCCCAGGATTCGATAATGAATTTTTCAATCACATTATCGGGGTAAGCCTTGTAACCAACGGCATTGGAGCCACGGAAGAGCATTTGCAGCAGTATGTTGGGGATTGCCTTGCGCAGTAAACGTAAGCGCTCCCACGGGCATTCGTGCAAAAACCGCATGGCAACATCGAAGGTTGCGCCGCCCCACATTTCCAGTGAAAAAAGTTGTGGGTGATTCTTTGCCAGGCCTTCGGCAACTTTAAGCATGTCGGTGGTGCGCACCCTTGTTGCCAATAACGACTGGTGCGCATCGCGCAAGGTTGTGTCGGTGTAGAGGATGTTATCCTGCGCCTTTATCCATTTAACAAAACCTTCCGCGCCCAGTTCGTCCAGCTTGTTCTTGGTGCCTTCCGGGTAGTCTGCCAGCGGGTCAAAATCCGGGATAATGGGTTTCCTGAAATGATGTTGTGGATCAAGGTGGCGTGTATGGGAATCCTTGATGTCCGGGTTGCCGTTAATAATCACATTGGCAAGGTAACGCAATGTTTTAGTGCCACGGTCAAGTCGCGAGGGGACGTTAAACAACTCTGGATGGCTCTCCAAAAACGTTACCCGTGCCTTGCCTGCCTTGAATTCCGGGTGCTCCAGCACGTTGATCAAAAAGCCAATATTGGTTTTTACGCCACGTATGCGGAACTCGCGCAAGGCGCGGTGGGCACGGCTAATGGCATCTTCCAGGGTACGACCCGATGCGCTGACCTTGACCAGCATCGAATCGAAAAAGGGCGAGACTTTTGCGCCGACGTAAGCCGCACCCACGTCAAGGCGAATACCAAAACCGGCAGCGCTACGGTAAGCAATGATTTTGCCAAAATCCGGTTGAAAATCGTGTGCCGGGTCTTCTGTGGTAATACGGCACTGCACCGCGAAACCACGCACAGAAACATCCTCTTGCGACTGGATGTTGATTTCCGGATCAGAGAGCTTGTAACCCGCGGCAATGTGAATCTGGCTGCGTACAATATCAATACCTGTCACTTCTTCGGTGATGGTGTGTTCTACCTGGACACGTGGATTAACCTCAATAAAATAAATATTCTCATCGGCATCAACCAAAAATTCTACCGTACCTGCGTTACTGTAATTAACGTGGCGGGTAATTTTGAGCGCATAATCGTACAGCTTTTTCAGCGTTTCCTTGCTAAGCGTGGAGCTGGGTGCAACCTCTATGACTTTCTGGAAACGGCGTTGAACCGAGCAATCACGCTCATAGAGATGCACCAGATTACCATGCTGGTCACCTAAAACCTGAATCTCTATGTGCTTGGGTGAATCCAGGTATTTTTCCAGAAATACCGTGTCATCACCAAATGCTTTGGCAGCCTCGTTACGCGCATCGTTATAAGCCGTTGCCAATTCATCCATGCAGCGCAAAATACGCATGCCACGACCGCCACCACCCGATACCGCCTTGATCATTAACGGAAAACCGATGCGTTCAGCTTCTTGTATGGCAACCTCCAGACTGTCCAATGGTGGCTTGCTGTCTTCGATCACCGGGATGCCCGCATCAATGGCATTTTGTTTTGCCTGGATCTTATCGCCGAGTTGTTCCATTACCTCTGGCGCAGGGCCAACAAAAATAATGTCTTCTTCACGGCAACGCCGCGCAAATTCGACATTTTCAGAAAGAAACCCATAACCCGGATGAATCGCATCGACATGATGTGCTTTGGCGGTTTTTATGATTTCTTCGATATCCAGATAAGGCATCAAAGGATCATCATCCGCACCTATCTGGTAAGCCTCATCTGCCTTGTAGCGATGCGGCGAAAAACGATCTTCAAAAGTATAAATAGAAACCGTGCGTATGCGCAGCTCCGACGCGGCACGCAAAATTCTGATGGCAATCTCGGCCCGGTTTGCAACGAGTATTTTCTGTATTTTTTTAGTCATGGTCTGGCTATTTCATCACTTACAATGCTCATACAAAACTATAGCTTAATCTGTTGTAAAATCATGTTTTATTTAAAAGGCATGTATGCTATTGACAAGCGGTATATTTGGATGTTTATTGCTCTTTTATCATTGAATAGCCACCTTCTAGCTGCAAACTTATTGCCCATTTCATAAAATACATCATTAATCGTACACTACGCAGTGCCCGGAAGTATCTCATCTAAAACAAGATTAGGTGCGTTATTAATCCGAAATACTCAGCAAGTGGCGAGATAATTTAAAGAAAATGCATCAATCTAGTGAGAAATTCCGGTGAGTGCTGGGTGTAAAATAACAAATGACTCGTTGGTGACAAACAATATAAGATTCTGGAAAAAGAAGTATGATTGATTTATTAAAAGACCTTTGGGCATTTATGCGGCAACGCAAAAAGTTTTGGCTACTCCCTATTATCGTTTTAATGGTATTACTGGGCGCTTTGCTTGTGTTTGCGCAGGGTTCTGCTATTGCGCCATTTATTTATACCCTGTTCTAAGTTGGCATTATCGCAAAAACCATGAAAAACCTGACCGGCAATTTGTTATTACTTTTGTTCAGCATTGCAATTATGTTTGCTATTGGTGAAGTTGCCAGTCGCTTTGTTTCTCCGATTTCACCAGGGCCGAGCATTCTGGATTTAAACGGAAACAGGCAAAAAATAAGTTATATTGCGCCCGGTAAAACATTTCGTATTACAACGCCTGATTATGATGCACAAACATCCATAACCCAGGATGGTTATCGTTCCCCATTAGCCAAAGGTAACCCGGAAACAATATTTATCGGTGATTCATTTACCTATGCGCAGGGTGTTTCAGACCAACAAACTTTCCCGGCAATTTATTGTAAAGCCAAAGGAATCCAATGCGCCAATCTGGGTGTACCTGGCGCAAGCACACTGTATGAGGCTGATCGTTTGGAATATTATTTGCGAAAAAAGAACTGGTCGCCTAATTATGTCAATTTATTCTTTTTTACAGGCAATGATTTCACCGATAACCTGGCGGCTTCTGCTAATCGCCATAAAGGCATTGATTATCAACCAGAGGAAATAAACCTGGCATCAGAGGAACAAAAAAGCCTCAGGCAAAAAATTGTTGAAACAGGTTTACGCTATTCAAATTTGTTAAGGGTTGCCTTTTACAAGGTATTGCCTATTTTTCGCGATAATCCTCAACAGTCTGAAACTGCGTTAAATGATGCGCTTAAAATTACACGAACAGAATTTTTACGTTTAAATGCCTTAAGTGAAAAATATGCCTTTGCCTTGCGTATTTTTATTGTTTTTCCACAACAGGAAATCGAACAGGGCATTTACAAAAAACTGACCGAGAAAATACAGTCTATCTCGCCAGTTTCGGTAATTCCTTTGGGAGAGCTATTTAAGGATAATACGGCCCAGTATTATTTCCCAACTGATGGGCATTTTAATGTGGCTGGTAATAAGAGGTTGGCGGAATATTTGCTGGAGAAACACAAGTGAACTTATCATTGTTTGGGCTTGGTTCTTATGTGATTAAGCATCCCTTGATTAATGCATCCCTTGCTTCAACCAACATCGGCACTTCCTTTGGAAGGTGCAACGATGTACTTTCTGGCGCTTGGGGCGCCTAAGAAAGCACCTTTCATCTGGTATTTTATTCCTTCAGTATCTTGTTAGAATGGTTATTTGGCCGTTTTGAAGTATTTATAAGGTTTGGATAAGAAACATTTTTTGCCAGGGAGAGCTATGTGATTTCTGTTTTCATACAGAGACAACTATTGTATGTATGCGGGTTACTCTATCTGTTAACACCTGATTTGTTAATAGCGAAAGACATAACCTCAACTGCGAACCCGTCTCCCGTTGTATCTCAACAAATTGACCAGCCATCAAGCCAGGGTAATTTGTCGACGACAAACCAGCCTGCTTTTGATCTGGATAAGATCATGGAAAGAGGAACGCTGAGAATCATTGTGCCTTCTAATTTATCAGGCGGTATGTTCCTTCCACGTTCTGATTCACCCATATCAGAACAGCAAAATTTAGCCAGGAATTTTGCGCACTCACTGGGGCTAAAACTTGATATTGTACCCATTCTTTCTTTTAAGGATATGCTTCCGGCGTTGAATGATGGTCGTGGTGATATGATCATTGCCAACCTCACGGTAACTGGGGAACGTAAGAAAAAGCTCGCTTTCTCGGTACCTGTTTCACATGCGCATCAAGTTGTATTGGTTGCCAAAAGTGCAAAAAAGATAAACATCACGAAAGACCTGGAAGGTAAAAGCCTGTTAATCAATCCGTCTACAGCTTTCTGGAAAACAGCCCAGGATTATCAAAAGCGCTATCCCGGAATCAAACTTGTCCAGCAACCTGCCGGGCTGTTTGATGAAGAAGCACTCGATCTGGTCGCCACAGGAAAATACGACGCCACCATCAGGGACAGCAATATCGCAGACATGTATTTGTCTTACCGCGATGATTTAAGAATTGCTTTTAATGCTTCCGGCGAACAATCACTCGCCTGGGGATTACGCCAGAATACACCTCGCTTAAAAAAAGTACTGGACCAATATTTATCCAAAACACAACTCGCCAAATATCAATCACAAAAAAACTTTGGTGATCTGGATGAAATAAAAAAACGCGGTACATTACGAATTTTACTACGCAACAATGCCTCTTCTTATTTTTTGTGGCGCGGCCAGTTAATGGGCTTTGAGTATGAAATGGCGCAGGCATTTGCCAAGCATTTGGGCGTGAGGCTTGTGGTGCTGGTGCCGCCCAATAACGAAGTTGCACTGGATTGGCTGGAAAACGGCAAAGTCGACCTTGTCGCCGGTTTTTTAAAAAAGACACCAAAATGGAAAGAGCGGGGGATAGCAGCCAGCCTCCCCTATCACCAGACTTTTGAGCACATCGTCGTGCGTAAAGACAATCACACCATCCAATCAGCCGCAGACCTTGATGGCAAAACAGTTGTAGTACACAAATCCAGCAATTACTGGCAAGAGCTAGAGGAATTAAAACGGCTGGGAATAAATATTAATCTACAGGCAGCCCCCGAAGATTTAGAACTGGAGGAGATTATTGACAAGGTTGCCAAAGGTGACTATGAGATGACACTGGTTGATGGCCACATTCTGGGTATTGAGCTAGCCAATGGTGTGGCGGTAAAAACAGCGTTTACTTTTGGCGACCAGAAAGACCACCAAATCGCCGTGCGTGGTGAAGACAGGCAATTACTCACGGCACTTGATAACTATATCAAATCTGAAAAAGACGGAAAATTGTACACCCGTTTATATGCCAAATATTTTACGGATAACAGACAAATCAGGCTTCATCATAAAGCACGATTAAAAACCGTGGATGGCAAGAAAATGATTAGCCGTTTTGACCCCTTAGTGCAACATTATGCGCCAAAGTATGGATTTGACTGGCGTTTTATAACAGCGCAAATGTTTCAGGAAAGCCGTTTTGACCCTGATGCACGTTCCCATGCCGGTGCAATTGGCCTGATGCAGTTGATGCCGGCAACCGCCAAACAGCTTGGTATTTCAAAAATAAAACACCCTGAAAATAATATCCGGGC
>CAZPEE010000050.1:0-11928 GCA_964585525.1 uncultured Cocleimonas sp. | reverse complement strand
GACTCCAGGGATGGAGGAGGTAGGGCGACGCAGGAAGCCAAAGCCGAGTTTACAAATGTAAATGAGCACTTCCAAAGCTTCCGCTTCCTGCTCACGCCCCTCACCTACATCCATGTAGGCGACGCAGAGTTGGCGCAAATAAGGGGGTAAGATGAGTAGTTACTAAAAATGCTTCTGTAAAATATCCTTAAGCAAGCCTTCTGACGCATCGCCAACCATATCCAGCACCCGCTCAAAACCATGACTACCACCATAATAAGGGTCAGGCACCTCGGTTTCATCCCATGAACTGGCAAAGTCCAGAAACAAATGCAATTTCTTACGCTGCCCCGGTGATGCCAACGCGTGCAAATCAGCATAGTTGGAACGATCCATTGCCAGCACATAATCAAAGCGCTCAAAATCGTCCTGAAGCACTTTCCTGGCACGTTGCGAGGATAAATCAATACCACGTTCCAGAGCCGCAGCACGCGAGCGCGGATCAGGTTTTTCGCCCACATGGTAGGCATGCGTCCCTGCCGAATCAATCAGTATTTGATCCTCTAAATGACGCGATTCAACCAAATGGCGGAAAACACCCTCTGCCGTGGGCGAACGGCAAATATTGCCCATGCAGACAAAAACAACTTTCACTTTATTTTTCATAAGCTAAAATCTAACATACGCCCTGTTTTTTCACCAGTAGCTAATCTAAACATTGGTGACACCAGCTTAGTACGCTAGAATCCCACGCAACCCAACCTCTTTAAGCTCACGACTATTAGCCCCATGACTTCTAAAAAAACCAAAAAGCCTTCTTTTTCAGATTTTGCACTCAACCCTGTTTTGCTTGATGCGATAAAAGAAGCAGATTATCAAAAACCTAGCAGCATACAAAGTGAAGTGATTCCTGTCGTGTTAAGTGGAAAGGATGTACTGGCTCGCGCCAAAACCGGGTCAGGCAAGACAGCAGCATTTGTTTTACCCTTGTTGCAAAACCTGATTAACGATAATCAATCCGCCAGGAAGCTAAAATCACTGGATAAGAATATTAAAAAATCAGGCAATGTTCGCATTGTGGTACTTGTTCCTACGCGAGAGCTGGCGATTCAAATCCGTGAAGAATTTGAGCGTTTTGCTGCGGGTTTTAAAGAACAGCCCGGCAATGCACTTTATAAAGGAAAAACAGCGCAACAAACAACCAACATCAAACCACTACGCTGTTTAAGCGTCTATGGCGGCGTAAAAATCAACCCGCAAATGATTGCGTTACGCGGTGGTGCTGATGTGCTAGTGGCAACCCCTGGCCGATTACTTGATTTGGTTGGCAACAACGCGATTCGCCTGCAATCGGTCAAGGCATTGGTAGTCGATGAAGTTGACCGCTTGATGAAGGGTGATTTCCAGGAAGAAATTGACCAAATCTTCAAGCTGCTTCCCAACAAACGGCAAAACCTGATGTTTACCGCAACCTTCCCGGAAAGTATCCGCAAGCTGGTCAGGCGCGTGATGAGTGAACCGGAGATTATCAATATTGATGATGGCGAGTTTACGCTGTCACTTCCTGCTGCAGCAGACGGCAAGGACGCAAAAAAGGCCGCCATTTTGCAGCGTGTTATCACGGTAAACCATGAACGCAAGAATGATTTACTCGCACACCTGCTAAAGCAACACGACTGGAAACAGGTACTGATTTTCTGTAGTGCCAAACGTACCTGTGATAACCTGGCCAGGAAACTGGAAAAGCGCGGCATCAAGGCGACTGCGATGCACGGCAATTTACAACAAAATGCCCGTGCCCGCGCCTTAAAAGAATTCAAGGAAGGTACTAGCCGGATATTGATTGCCACGGATGTCGCCGGTCGCGGTGTCGATATACAACAACTCCCCTGCGTGATCAACTACGAACTACCGCGCTCCCCGAACGACTATGTACACCGCATCGGTCGCACCGGGCGCGCTGGCGAGACTGGGCTGGCGATTTCACTGATCTCACATCAGGATTATGCGCATTTCCGTGTGATTGAAAAACGCAATGGAATCCGCCTTGAGCGGGAGCAAATCAAGGGCTTTGAAGCCGATAAAGAAGCGCCACCCATGCCTGTTTCAAGCAAACCTAAAAAGAAGAAAAAAAGTAAAAAGCGCAAAGCACTAGTTAACAAAAAAGCACAACAAAAAAAATCGGCCAAAGACAAAAAGTCCAACTCTGCAAACAAACCAAAAGCCACTAAAAATAGCCAAAAAGAAACACCGGTTAACGCCCACATCTGGGGGAAATCATAAGCCATGCTCGAACTTGGCAAGCACAACACCCTGCGCGTGGTTAAGCGCCTACCCTTTGGATCGTACCTGGTTGATGCGAAGGACGAGGCAGGCGAAGAAATACTGCTGCCAAAACGCTACGAACCCAAAGACCTGAAAGTCGATGACCAGCTAGAAGTCTTTGTCTACCTGGATTCAGAAGACCGCATCATCGCCACCACCGAAACACCCAAAGCAAGCGTTGACAGCTTTGCATTTTTAACCGTAAAAGATGTCAACAAGGTCGGTGCATTCGTCGATTGGGGCTTATCCAAAGACCTGTTAATCCCCTTCAGCGAACAGCCACGGCGCATGAAAGTCGGCGAAAGCTGGGTAATCTACGTGTTCCTCGATGACCGCAAGGAGCGCATCACCGGCAGCGCCAAAATTGACCACTGGCTAAAAGACACCACCTTCTATTTAAAACAAGGACAAGCCGTCGATTTAATGATTTACGCACAAACCGATTTGGGTTTTAAAGCCATCATCAACAACGACTACAGCGGCATACTTTACAACAACGAAATTTTCCAGCCACTTAAAATCGGCGACACACTCACAGGCTACATCAAAAAAATCCGCGACGACAACAAAATAGACTTAAGCCTGCAGGACAAACCACCCGAAGCCACCCGAGACAGCCTGTCTGCCACTATTTTAGAAGACTTAAAACAGCAAGGCGGCACCTCAAACCTGACCGACAAAAGCCCACCCGAAGCGATTTACCAACAATACGGCGTAAGCAAAAAAAGCTATAAAAAAGCACTCGGCAGCCTCTATAAAAAACGCTTAATCAAGATTACAGAAAAACAGATAGAACTGAACTAACCCATCTTCAGATCCCAGCGAGAACAATCCCAAAAAACAATCAGATAGGCGGTTCACGGCCTCCGTATGGCAAAAACCATACATGATTAATCGCTAGGGTGGCTGCTTGTTTCTTTGTATACTATGTGGTTAATACCTTTTCATTAACTATCATAAACAACCATGCCAACTTCAGACGCAAAGCAATACGCCCAGATTCTTACGGAAGCACTGCCTTATATCCAGCGCTATTCGGGTAAAACCATTGTTATAAAATATGGCGGTAATGCCATGACCGATGAGAAGCTGAAGCAGGGTTTTGCGCGAGATGTGGTGCTGCTTAAACAGGTTGGTATCAATCCGGTGATTGTGCATGGCGGTGGGCCACAAATTGGTGGGCTGCTTGAGCAAATTGGCAAGGAAAGCAATTTCATTGACGGTATGCGTGTCACCGACAGTGAAACGATGGACGTGGTGCAAATGGTGCTGGGTGGGCTGGTGAATAAGCAAATCGTCAACGATATTAACCAGGCAGGTGGTCGTGCAGTTGGTTTAACCGGCAAAGACGGCAACCTGATTGTGGCAGAAAAACTCACCTTGAAAGCAAAGGCAAAGGAGAACCAGCCACCGGAGATTATTGACCTGGGACACGTAGGTTCGGTAAAAAAAATCAATCCGGGTATTATCAATATACTGGATCAGGAAAAGTTCATTCCGGTGATTGCTCCCGTTGGTGTGGGTGATGATGGCACTTCCTTTAATATCAATGCAGACCTTGTTGCCGGGAAAATGGCTGCAATTTTAAAAGCTGAAAAATTACTGCTGCTCACCAATACACCTGGCGTACTGGATAAACAAGGCACGTTGTTAACCGGCTTAAATCATCAGGATATTAAAACACTGACAGATGATGGAACCATACAAGGTGGTATGTTACCCAAGCTACAATGTGCCCTGGATGCTGTGGATGCCGGGACAGAATCTGCCTGTGTGATTGATGGTCGTGTACCGCATGCGGTATTGCTTGAGTTACTAACAGATGAAGGGGTTGGCACACTGATTAAGCGTTAAAACGTGATTCGGTCATTCATGCAATACTAATCAAATCAATGATCAGGCGGCCTATTTGAAATCAGTTTGGCTTCAGGGATAGAGGCAATAATCGCAGCAGGGATTTCAATAAATATGCCTTTTACGGGTTTAACCGATACCCACAGTAAATTCATTTTTAAGTTGAGGTCAGCAAAAACCACAATTTCTTTGTAATACCCCAACACACTGGCCAGTGTATTCAAGATGGATTTACGATCTTCAGGGCTTTTATGTTTAAGGCCTGGAATGATCATCATGAAATCACCCAGATATTTTCCGTCATCATCTTTTGTGGGCACACGCTGCCATAATGGTGTATTGGGTTCACAGTTAAGCGTCGTTCGCAGAGTTGTATTATCTTCGGTTTTTATCGGTTTCATGCCTTAACATTATAGTATGGGTTCAGACATAAACCGACATTAGCCCGAATATTTCATGAAATATTCGGGTTTAAACTGCTTAAAATAATGTTAACCAGCTTTTGAACGCGGCGGGAACATGTTCGCGATTCGACTCGCGGTAGTATCCTGCCTGCGTGCAATTTTACGAATTTCCGGCTGGCTGATAAATTCAGACAATGTTATGCCATCGAGAAATTCATAGAGCCTCTCGCTTAAGTCATTCCATAATTTGTGGGTTAAACAGCGTTCACCATTATCACAATCTTCATTGCCTTTACAACGTGTGTTGTCAAGAGATTCATCCACGGCAACAACAATATCAGCAACACTGATCTGGTTGGATGGTTTGCCCAGGCGATAGCCACCACCCGGCCCTCTGACACCTTCAACCAGGCCTGACTGGCGTAACTTGGCAAATAATTGCTCAAGATAGGATAAAGAGATGCCCTGACAGTTCGAAATATCTGCAAGCGTCACGGGGCCATCCCGGTCATGGATGGCTAAATCCATCATTGCAGTAACGGCATAACGGCCTTTTGTTGATAATTTCATGTTGATTCCTCGCGTGCCTGATATTTTTAGGAATGGTTTATTCCAAAGGGGTTTTCAGACAATTAAATTCCGACTAATTTAGTAGGTATTATAACTATCCTAGTAATTTAGTCAAGTATTGACGGTTATCATATTTCACAAGAAAAGAAAATATACGACATTGTTTTTATTGATATTTATTGGATTTTGAAGAATTTAACCCAATGTATCCCTGATGTTATTTAAAACGATGGCCTTTATAGCTTAAGTAATGTAGCCATTTGTATAAAAAACGGTTCAAGCGCCAGCGGCATAACAACACCGTATCAACCTGTTTTTCCCAGAGCCTGATTTCTTTTCCGCTGATCTGGCAACTGCGGCTGACCACAGCGACTTGCCTTGAATCATGGTACACCTGGATTTTAAGATCGGGACGGCGGTTCTTCTTATGTGGTAAATTATGTGCCAAATCATCGACAAGCGTAGTATTATCAAATAAATAAGTTAACATTAGCAAGGTCGTGTGCCTGGAGCGCTCCAACACCGTTAGTTTTACAGGGACACTGCCCGGCAAGGTGGAAATTGATTCATCCGGCAATTGCTGAATATCACCACAAAACAGGCGAAGCTGTATATAATTATGCTCATACATTTCCATCAAGTCAGTAAATGAGTGCGGACGCGAAGCAAAAACCCTGGTATGTTTTTTGTTCAGGTTTGTTGTATAGCCTGTTGAGTTGTTTTTAGTATCGCTTTTGATCATCGTCACATAATACCATAGAGAAGATATGTACTACAGTAAACCCATGAAAATCCAGCCCGTTAAAACACAACCGTTTAACGACCAGAAACCCGGCACTTCCGGTTTAAGAAAAAGTGTGCAGCGCTTTAAAAAAACGGATTATTTACAAAACTTTGTGCAGTCTATTTTCAATTGTTTGCCCAACCTGGGTGGTTCTACACTGATTCTTGGCGGTGATGGCCGTTACTTTAACCGCGAAGCAATACAGATTATTTTGCGCATGGCTGCTGCCAACCACGTAGGCAAGGTGATACTCGGCCAGGGTGGTATTTTTTCAACACCGGCGGTATCACACCTGATCCGCAAGCATAATGCGCTTGGTGGCATTATCCTTTCAGCCAGCCACAATGCGGGTGGCCCCAATGGTGATTTTGGTATCAAATATAATATTCGTAACGGCGGCCCGGCGCCTGAAGAATTCACCAATGCCGTGTATGCCGAATCCAAAACGATCAGGGAATACCATATTGCGCCGATCAAAGGCATACCACTGGATATTCTCGGCGATTATGAATTGCTTGAGATGAAAATCGAAATCATTGACCCGGTTAACGATTATGTCGAACTGATGAAAAGCCTGTTTGATTTCGACAAGATTCGCTCACTGGTTTACACGCGTGATTTCAAAATGTGTTTTGATGCCATGTATGCGGTAACAGGCCCCTATGCAAAACGCATCTTTGAGGATATTCTCGGCGCCGAAGAAGGCTCTGTGATACGTGGCCAGCCCCTGCCAGATTTTGGCGGTTTCCACCCTGACCCCAATTTGGTACACGCCAAACAACTCGTCGATATTATGTTCGATGCCGAGGAAACCGGTTCCGCCCCTAACTTTGGTGCAGCTTCTGATGGTGATGGTGACCGCCACATGATTATGGGCGATTATTTCTTTGTCACACCCAGTGATTCACTTGCCATCATGGCAGCTAATGCAAACTTGATACCGGCGTACAAAAATGGATTAAAAGGTATCGGGCGTTCCATGCCAACCAGCCAGGCGGCTGACCGTGTTGCTGAAAAACTGGGTATTGATTGTTATGAAACACCAACCGGCTGGAAGTTTTTTGGTAACCTGCTGGATGACGCTAGAATTACCTTATGTGGTGAAGAGAGCTTCGGTGCTGGCTCTGACCATATCCGCGAAAAAGACGGGCTGTGGGCAGTGCTCTTCTGGTTAAACATTCTTGCAGAACGTAAACAAAGTGTCGAAGATATCGTGCGCCAGCACTGGGCTGAGTATGGTCGACATTACTATACCCGCCATGATTATGAAAATATCCCGATCCAGGCTGCCGAAGACCTGATGAGCAATATTAAAAACTCGCTGGAAACTTTACCAGGCAGGCACTTTAACAACCGCACGATTACCATTGCAGATGACTTTAGCTACCATGATCCGGTTGATGATTCAGTCAGTGAACATCAAGGTATACGCATCCTGTTTGATGATGGTTCACGCATCATCTTCCGCTTGTCTGGCACGGGCACCGAAGGCGCTACACTACGCCTTTATGTCGAACGCTACGTCAAAGACATAGAACAGCACGACCTGGATACACAGGAAGCACTTTACGACCTGCTAGAGACCGCCGAACTGATTGCCAATATCATCGGCTATACCGGCATGCATGAACCAACCGTGATCACCTGAAGTGCAATAATTGACAATTATCAATTAGCAGCTTAATTTTGCTTCTATCCTTTCAGGATAGTTTAATGCATAAAGCAAGCATGCTAGACTCGTGCGGGTTAACCAGGAGAGCAAATATACATGTTAGTAGCAGAAAAAATGACAACAGGCGTTAAAACCGTTAAAGCAGATACACCGGTAAAAGAAGTGGCCAACATTATGTGCCTGAATAACATTAGTGGCCTTCCCGTCATTGATGATGAGGGCAATATCGTAGGTATCGTCTCTGAAAAAGATGTCTTGAAAAGAATGTTTCCAGATATGAAAGAAATCGCGGATGAAGGCAAGCCCGATTTTGAAGACATGGAAAAAAAGTATGCCGATGCGCTTGACCTACTTGCAAAAGACATCATGACATCGCCCGTTTCATCGGTCACCTCTGACATGCCCATCATGAAAGCCGCTTCATTAATGTGTGTTCGCACCATTCGCCGCATTCCGGTAGTCGATAATGGCAAACTGGTCGGGATTATCAGTATTGGTGATGTTCACAAGGCGATTTACCAGGACACCATCGCTTCATAAGCCCAGTTCAGAATGGATCAATAAAAAGGAGCAGGTATGCTCCTTTTTATTTGTTATTTGATTATTTGGTAACTACTCAGCTTACCAACATTGCGCTGAGTAGTACCGTGGGGCTAACGTTAGGAAGCCCAACAACCGCCGTCATGAAATATCCGGGCTGGTCTGCTCGACACCTATTCAACACCCATCAGTTCAACATCAAATACCAGCACTGCGTTAGGTGGAATAATTCCGCCAGCACCACGCGCTCCATAGGCAAGGTTTGCCGGAATCGTCAAGCTGCGTTGCCCACCAACTTTCATACCTGCTACACCCTGGTCCCAACCCTTGATAACACGGCCAGCCCCTAAGGGAAATTTAAATGGTTTGCCACGAGAACGTGAACTGTCAAACTGTTTTCCATGCTTGTTTGGTGCGGCAGGGTCATACAACCAGCCGGTGTAATGTACCGAAACCGTTTGCCCTGGCATTGCTTCTGCCCCAGTCCCTACTTTTTTATCTTCCTTGATCAACGTGGTGATGGCGACGGCTTCAGCCCCGTTTGCCATACCGCTACCGGTTGTTGCGCTTACGGCACTGGGTTCATCTGCTTTGTGTGATGATGTGGAGTCGCTACAGGAAGTAAGCGCACTCGCGACGGATAAAACCACAGCAAGCGCCGAGAGTTGTTTCATCGTTTTGTTTATTTTCATACAATCGTCCTGTTTGGTAAACTAATAATAAATATATAGGCGCTGACATGGATCAGCTCCCTGCAATGGTCAATTCTTCAATGAGTATCGAACCGGTGCGCATGCCTGAGCGCAGGTCTACGTCGTTGCCAACCGCAATAATGTTTCTGAACATGTCGGTTAAATTTCCGGCAATGGTCACTTCTTCGACAGGGAATTGTATTTCACCATGCTCAACCCAAAAACCTGCGGCACCACGCGAATAATCACCGGTCACTGCATTGATACCACTGCCAATGAGCTCGGTAACATAAAAGCCTGTATCAAGCTCCTTAAGCATTCCCTGTAAATCCTGCCCGGTACTATCCAGTGTCAGGTTATGCGTTCCGCCTGCATTTGCGGTGGTTTTAAGACCTAACTGGCGGGCTGTATAACTACTCAGTAAATAATGTTGTAACAATCCATCCGTTACCAGGTCCTGATGACGGGTAGCGACACCTTCCTTGTCAAAGGCCGCACTGCCTAGTGCCTGTGGAATCAAGGGCTGTTCATGTAAATGAATAAAACCGGGGAAAATTTTCTGCGTTTTCTGGGTATTTAAACCATCCAGTAAAAAGGTTGATTTTCGGTATTGCGCACCACCGCTGATGGCGCTGGTAAAATGCGAAATCAGGCTGCGAGCCATGTCTGCTGAATATAAAACCGGTGCTTTGCGGGTTGAAATTTTTTGCCCATTTAAACGCGACAGACTGCGTTTGGCGGCCTTTTCACCAATGCTTTTTGCCGAATCCAGTTTCTGCTTAAGGCGCGTGGTGCTGTACCAGTAGTCACGTTGCATGTCCTCGCTGCCCTGCTCCTGTGCAATCACTGAACAACTCAGGGAGTGGCGGCTTGAGGGCACGACACCGGTAAAACCGTTGCTATTTGCAAGCAGGCTCAGGCCACTATAGGTGCTGATGCTGGCACCATCCGAATTGATAATACGCTGGTCATAATCCAGCGCCTGTGCTTCGCATTCACTGGCAATCTCGATTGCCTGTTCAGCCTGTAAATCCCAGGGGTGGTACAAATCCAGGTCGGGGCAATCCTGTGCCATCAAGTCTTTATCAGCTAGCCCGGCAAACGGGTCTTCACCGGTAAATTTTGCAATATTACAGGCGGCCTTAACCGTATCCTGAATAGCCTGTTTTGATAAATCACCCGTTGTCGCTGAACCCTGCTTCTGGCCAAAATAGACCGTCAGGCTCAAACCCTGGTCGCGGTGGTATTCAAGCTTGTCTACCGAGCGCATATGCACCTCAACCGACAGCCCGGCTCCCCGGTTTAAGGATAATTCTGCATCCGAGGCACCCTGTTGCTTTGCCAGTTTTAAAACGGTTTCTGAAATTTCACGCAGTTCAGCATCAGTTGCTTTAATGTTTAACCCGCTCATGCTGCTCCTCCGTCTGTACCACCGACGGTTAAACCATCAATTTTCAGGGTCGGTTGCCCTACCCCGACTGGGACACTTTGCCCTGCCTTGCCGCACACACCAACACCTTTATCCAACGCCAGGTCATTGCCAATCATGCTGACACGCGTTAATACATCCGGGCCATTGCCGATCAGTGTTGCGCCTTTTACCGGACGGGTCACTTTGCCGTTTTCAATCAGGTAAGCCTCTGATGCTGAAAACACAAATTTCCCAGAGGTAATATCGACCTGCCCACCACCAAAATTAACCGCATACAAGCCGTTTTCAACCGAGGCGATAATCTCTTCTGGTTCTTTATCTCCGGCTAGCATATAGGTATTGGTCATGCGCGGCATGGGCAAATGTGCGTAAGATTCCCGCCGTCCATTGCCAGTGGATTCAACGCCCATCAAGCGCGCATTCAATTTATCCTGCATATAGCCTTTGAGTACGCCATCTTCAATCAGTGTGGTACAGTTGGTTTTCGTACCTTCATCATCAATATTGAGTGAACCACGGCGGTTTTCCAGTGTGCCATCGTCCACCACGGTAACGCCGCTTGCAGCAACTTTCTCTCCAATACGGCCACTAAATGCAGAAGTGCCTTTGCGGTTGAAATCACCTTCCAGACCATGGCCAATGGCTTCGTGCAATAACACACCCGGCCAGCCTGAACCTAACACGACCGTTTGGCTTCCCGCCGGTGCATCCACCGCATCCAGGTTGACCAGCGCCAGGCGTACTGCTTCTTCGGCATATTCTTTAACCCGGTCCACCTGGGTAAAATAATCAAAAGCAAAACGCCCGCCGCCGCCACTCCCGGCAGATTCCCGCTTACCGTCTTTTTCGACGATTACAGTGACATTCATGCGTACCAGTGGACGCACATCCGCACTTAAATGACCCTGATGGTCAGCCACCAGTATATGTTCATGCACACCCGCCACATTGGCAATCACCTGTTGTACATGCGGGCTTGCGGCACGGGCCGTTTGATCAGCATGGCGCAGCAAGGCAATTTTCTGATCTTCTGACATGGATGCAAGCGGGTTATCCTGCGCATATAACATACGTGAGGTTTTTTGCCTGTTGCCTTTCCATGCCTGAGTTTTACCAGACTGACCTGTCTTTGCAATCGCAGAGGCTGCTTTTGCCGAAGCATTCAAGGCATCAAATGTGATCTCGTCAGAATAGGCAAAGCCGGTTTGCTCGCCAACTACCATACGCACACCGACACCCTGCTCTATGCTGTAGTTACCTGCCTTGATAATGCTATCCTCGAGCATCCAGGATTCAAAACGGGTCGATTGAAAATAAAGGTCGGCAAGGTCGGCTTTCATTAAGGGTGAAAATACCTTGTCCAGTTGGGATTCTGACAGTCCGGCAGGTTCAAGTAATACCTGTTCGGCACGGTCAAGCAAAGAGAAAGTCATAGAAGTGTTTGTGTCCTTAGAATTTCCGGTGTTCAAGCACCGGGAAGTTTTTACGGGTAGCCGCTTGTGCTTTTTTATCCAGCGCAATCATGATGCTGCCCGCGCCTTTTTCAAGTATCGCATGGGGGCGGCCCCAGAAGTCAATAACCATGCTGTGCCCATAGGTATTGCGCCCGTTTACATGGTAACCACCTTGCGCCGGGGCAATCACATAGCACTGGTTCTCGATGGCACGTGCCCGCA